>JAIWOS010000214.1 GCA_020217265.1 Thiobacillus sp.
GGCGCCGGTCGAGGACGGGATGATGTTTTCCAGGATGCCGCCGCCGCCGCGCCAGTCCTTGGCCGGGGGGCCGTCGACGGTCTTCTGGGTGGCGGTGGCGGCGTGCACGGTGCTCATCAGGCCGCGCTTGATGCCCCAGTTGTCGTGCAGCACCTTGGCAATCGGCGCCAGGCAGTTGGTGGTGCAGGAAGCCGCCGAGACGATGGCCTGGCCGGCGTAGGTCTCGTGGTTCACGCCGTACACGAACATCGGGGTGTCGTCCTTGGACGGGGCCGATTGCACGACTTTCTTGGCGCCGGCCTTGATGTGGGCCTGGCAGGATTCGGTGGTGAGGAAGAAGCCGGTGCAGTCGATCACGATGTCGGCGCCCACTTCGTTCCACTTCAGGTTGGCGGGGTCGCGCTCGGCGGTCAGGCGGATCTTCTTGCCGTTGACGACCATGTTGCCGCCCTCGACCTTGATGTCGCCGTTGAAGCGGCCGTGCACCGAGTCGTACTTCAGCATGTAGGCGAGATATTCCGCGTCGAGCAGGTCATTGATCGCGACGATCTCGATGCCGGGGAAGTCCTTCGCGACAGCGCGGAACACCATGCGGCCGATGCGGCCAAAACCGTTGATGCCAACTTTGATTGCCATTTTTGCAGTCTCCAGTGAGTTGAAAATCTTTGTTTTATCCGCGAATAAACGCGAAGTTTTTCCTTCGCGGCGCTTCGCATTCTTCGCGGACGCGGGGTTTTACAGCACGCCCTTCACCGCGGCCGCGACGGCCTCGGCGGTGATGCCGAAATGCTTGAACAGGGCGGGCGCCGGCGCGGATTCGCCGAAGGTGTCGATGCCGACCACGGCGCCTTCGAGACCCACGTACTTGCGCCAGAAATCGGTGACGCCGGCTTCGACGGCCACGCGCGGCAGCCCCTTGGGCAGCACGCTGGCCTTGTAGGCGGCATCCTGCCTGTCGAAGGTGTTGGTCGACGGCATCGACACCACGCGCACGGGGATGCCTTCGGCGGCCAGCGCTTCCTGCGCCTTCACCGCCAGCTCGACTTCGGAGCCGGTGGCGATGATGACCGCTTTGGCACCGGCAGCGTCACGCAGCACGTAACCGCCCTTGGCAATATTGGCGATGGTCGCTTCGTCGCGCGCCATGAACGGCAGGTTCTGGCGCGAGAGGATGTGGCAGGTGGGTCCCGTGGTGCGCTCGACCGAGGCAGCCCAGCCAACCATCGTCTCGACGGTGTCGCACGGACGCCAGACGTCGATGTTGGGGATCATGCGCAGGGTGGCGGTCTGCTCGACCGGCTGGTGGGTCGGCCCGTCTTCGCCGAGACCGATGGAATCGTGCGTGAACACGTGGATCACGCGCTGCTTCATGAGCGCGGCCATGCGGATGGCGTTGCGGGAATATTCCGAGAACATGAGGAAGGTGCCGCCGAAGGGCAGCACGCCACCGTGCAGCGCCATGCCGTTCATGATCGCGGCCATGCCGAATTCGCGCACGCCGTAGCTGATGTAGTTGCCCGGGTTGCCGTGGCGCACCGGGTGGCAGCCTTCCCAGTTGGTGAGGTTGGAGCCGGTCAGATCCGCCGAGCCGCCGAGGAATTCGGGCAGCACCGGGGCCAGCGCGTTGATCGCGATCTGGCTTGCCTTGCGGGTGGCCACCGTCTCGGCCTTGGCGTTGATCGCCGCGAGTTTCTCGGCGACGTGCGCCTTCCAGTTGGCGGGCAGTTCGCCCTTCATGCGGCGCTCGAACTCGGCGGCCTCTTTCGGGAATGCCTTCTTGTACTCGGCGAACTTGTTGTTCCACAGACTTTCCAGCCCCTGGCCCTTGGTCTTGGCGTCCCAGCCGGCGTAGATGTCGGCAGGCACTTCGAAGGCCGGATGGTTCCAGCCGATGTGCTTGCGGGTGGCCTCGACCTCGGCTGCGCCCAATGCCGCGCCGTGCACGTCGTGGGTGCCTTCCTTGTTGGGCGAGCCCTTGCCGATGATGGTTTTGCAGCAGATGAGCGTGGGCTTGTCGGTGCTGGCCTTGGCCTTCTGGATCGCGGCCTCGATGGCGACGACGTCGTGGCCGTCGACGTTGGGCACCACATTCCAGCCGTAGGCTTCGAAACGCTTGGCGGTGTCGTCGGTGTACCAGTGTTCGATGTGGCCGTCGATGGAAATGCCGTTGTCGTCCCAGAAGGCGATCAGCTTGTTCAGTTTCCAGGTGCCGGCGAGCGCGCAGGCCTCGTGCGAGATGCCTTCCATCATGCAGCCGTCGCCCATGAACACGTAGGTGTGGTGGTTGACGATTTCATGGCCGGGCTTGTTGAACTCGGCGGCGAGAATCTTCTCGGCCATCGCCATGCCGACGGCGTTGGTGATGCCCTGGCCGAGCGGGCCGGTGGTGGTTTCCACGCCCGGCGCGTAGCCGTATTCGGGGTGGCCCGGCGTCTTGGAATGCAGCTGGCGGAACTGCTTGATGTCGTCCATCGACAGGTCGTAGCCGGTCAGGTGCAGCAATGCGTAGATCAGCATCGAGCCGTGGCCGTTCGAGAGCACGAAACGGTCGCGGTCGGCCCATTTCGGGTTGGCAGGATTGTGGCGCATGTGATGGTTCCACAGCGTCTCGGCGATTTCCGCCATGCCCATGGGGGCGCCGGGGTGGCCGGATTTGGCTTTTTCGACGGCGTCCATCGCGAGCGCGCGGATGGCATTGGCCAGATCGTTACGGGTAGGCATTGCGTTCCCTTCTTGAAGTGATGAAAACCGGTGCGCATCCCGCCCGCGCCAGCGTCTTGGGCAGAATATGCAAAAACCTTGATTATCCGTCAGCGACCCCGGCTTTCGCAAGCCGCGCGCCGGACACCCCAAAAACCCGACGCGACAAGCACTTAGGTCGCACGGTTCAAGCCGGGTTTCAGGGTTGCCCGTCTAAAATGTTTTTATTCGGGCGGCGCGCCGGCTTATGCGCCCGCCGCCTTCAGCCAGTCGCGCCACAGTTCGAACAGCGCGGGGCTGGCCGACGCGACGACCGAACGTTCCCAGACGTTGGCGATGTCGAAGCTGCCCGACAGGCTCGCCAGCCGCCCGCCCGCCTCTTCCAGGATCAGCGCGCCGGCCGCGTAGTCCCATAACTTTTGTCCGCCGTGCACATAGATGTCGAACCGCCCCGCCGCCGTATAGCACCAGTCGAGTGTGGAAGCGCCGAAATTGCGCTGCGAGGCGTACGGCGGCCACGACGCCAGCCGGCCGGCGAGTTCGCGGTCGATCCGTTTCAGTTCGACCCCGGCGAGCGCGCGCCGCAGTTCGGATGCGGGTTCACGCAGCGGCAGCGGCATACCGTTGAGATGGGCGCCCCGGCCGCGCACGGCGCTGAACATCTCGTCGGCGACGGGATCGTAGATCACGCCGAGCTGGCGCTCGCCCTTGAAGAGATAAGCCACCGACACGGCGAAATACGGCACGCCGGCGACGAAATTCGAGGTGCCGTCGATGGGATCGACGCACCACAGGCCTTCGCGCCCGGCATCCCAGGCGTCGCGCTGCTGCTGCTCGGTCATTTCCTCGCCCAGCACCGGCACGTCGCGAATCGCCGGCAGCGCCGCCTCCAGCGCGGCCTGCGTCGCTGCATCCGCCTCGGTGAACAGGCTGCCGTCGGCCTTATGGCTGTGCGCCACCTTGAGGAAGCGCGGCACGACTTCACGCTGCGCCACCTCGCGCACCAAGGCCTCGACCGCCACGCGCATCGCGTCGAGGTCCGCGGGGTTCATTCGGCCTTCCACTTGATCGAGCATCCCATGCTGGGAATCTGCTCGGCCGGGCCGCGTCCGGTGGCAGCGACCTGTTTCATCGCTTCGAACAGGTCACGCCGCACGCCTTCGGGCGCGGTTTCCTTCTTCGAAGCGTCGAAGCGGCCGCGGTACTGCAATTCGAAATCGCGGTTGAAGCCGAAGAAGTCCGGCGTGCAGACCGCGCCGTAGGCTTTCGCCACTGCCTGCGTCTCGTCGATCACGTAGGGGAACGGGAAGCCGAATTCGGCCGCCACCGCCTTCATGTTGTCGAAGCTGTCCTCTGCGTACTCCGCCGGGTCGTTGGACATGATGGCGATGGCGTGCACGCCGTGGTCGCGCTTCAGCTCGGCCAGATCGCGCACCAGACGCGGCCGGATCGCTTTCACGTAGGGGCAGTGATTGCAGATGAACATGACGAGCAGCCCGTTCGGCCCCATAGCGTCCGCAAGCGTCCAGGTTCTGCCGTCGACGCCGGGCAGGCTGAAATCGGGTGCCTTCCAGCCGAACGCGCACACGGGCGTGGTAAGAGAAACCATGCTGACTCCACTGATTCTTGAGTGACCCCGGCATAATACCAACGATGTCCATACCGCGTTTTTACCTCGACCAGCCGCTCGCCTCCGGCGCGCGCTTCAGCCTGCCGCCCGGACCGGCGCGTCATGCTGCGCGCGCGTTGCGGCTCGCGGTGGGCGATGCCGTCACGCTGTTCAACGGCGCGGGCGGGCAGTACGAGGCGCGCATCGAGCGCATCCACAAGGATGAGGTCGCGGTCAGCCTGGGCGCTTTCCAGGCGATCGAACGCGAATCTCGCCTGCAGGTGATCCTGGCGCAAGGCATTTCCAGCGGCGAGCGCATGGACTACACCCTGCAGAAAGCGGTCGAGCTCGGCGTCGCGGCGATCCAGCCGCTGGCGACGAAGCGCAGCGTGGTCAAGCTCGCCGGCGAGCGCAGCGAGCGCCGCGTGGCGCACTGGCAGGGCGTGGTCGCGAGCGCCTGCGAACAATGCGGGCGCAACCGCCTGCCGCCGGTGGCGCCGCCGACGACCCTGGCGAACTGGCTGGG
>JAIWOS010000128.1 GCA_020217265.1 Thiobacillus sp.
GGCATGCGCGCATCGTGCGCGCGATGCCGAACACGCCGGCGCTGGTGCGCGCCGGCATTGCCGGCCTCTACGCCGCGCCCGGACTTTCCGCCGATGCGCGCTCGGCCGCCGAAGCGGTGCTGCGCGCCGTCGGCGGCGTGGTGTGGGTGGACGACGAGACGCAGCTCGACGCGGTGACGGCGGTATCCGGCAGCGGCCCGGCCTATGTGTTCTACTGCATCGAAGCGCTGGAGGCGGCGGCTGCTGCCCAGGGCCTGGCGCCGCAGACCGCGCGCCAGCTCGCGCTCCAGACCTTCTTCGGCGCCGCCAAGCTCGCGCTCGAATCGGGCGAGGAGCCGGCGCTCTTGCGCAGCCGCGTCACCTCGAAAGGAGGAACCACCGAACGCGGCCTCGCCGCGCTCGACGCCGCCGGCGTGAAATCGGCGTTCGCGGCGGCGGTGGAGGCCGCGAGCCGGCGCGGCGCCGAACTCGGTGACGAACTCGGGCGGCTGGCATGATCGGCGACGCCTTGCAGTTTCTCATCCAGACGATCGGCAACCTGTTCGCCATCGCGGTGCTGCTGCGCTTCATGATGCAGCTCTTTCGCGTGCCCTTCCGCAATCCCTTCGCGCAGTTCGTCGTCGCGCTCACCGATTTCGCGGTGAAGCCGCTGCGCCGCTTGATTCCGGGCGCGTTCGGCCTCGACTGGGCCTGCCTCGTGCTGGCGTACCTGATCGAACTGCTGGTCGTCGTGTCTGGCTACTGGCTCGATGGGTTCCCCTTCGCGCTGGCCGGCGCCGGCGTATGGCCGGTGATGCTGGGGCTCGGCCTGGTGCGACTGTTTTCGCTGGCGGTCTATCTCGTCATCGGCATTACCGTGGTGGGCGCGGTGCTGTCCTGGGTGAATCCGCACACCCCGCTGATGCCCGTGGTTCAGGCCCTGTCCGAGCCCTTTCTGCGGCCGATCCGACGCTTCGTTCCGCTCGTCGGCAATGTCGATCTGTCGCCCATCGTGCTGTTCATCCTGTGCCAGCTGGTGCTGATGGTGCCGGTGATGGCGCTGGAGCGCGCGCTGCTTGGCAGTCTCTGAATCGCCGCCCCGCTGGGCGCGTCGCGACGGCGACGCCTGGCTTCTCGACCTGCACATTCAGCCCGGCGCCCGTATGACCGGGATCGCCGGAGTGCACGGCGACCGCCTCAAGCTCAAGATTGCCGCGCCGCCGGTCGATAACAAGGCGAATGCGCAAGTGCTCGCCTGGCTGGCTGGCCGCCTGGGGGTGCCGAAGACCTCGGTGACCCTGGTGCGCGGCGACACCTCGCGGCAGAAAACCGTGGCGGTGCGCGGGGTGGAGCGCCCTTGGCTCAAACTCGAAAACGAAAAGTAAATTCATGAGTGTGCATCTCGAACAGGAAGTTGCCGGTTTCAGCGAACGGCGCTTGCGGCTGGCAACGGCCATCACCGATTACGCCCACTGGCTGGATCGCCAGCACGGCATCGACGCCGAGCGCACCCTGCGCCTCACCGATACGGCGGCCGGCCTGCGCCACGACAAGCTGGTGATCGCCTTCGTCGCCGAGTTCTCGCGCGGCAAGACCGAACTCATCAACGCGCTGTTTTTTGCCGACCATGGCCAGCGTCTGCTGCCGTCCGACGCTGGGCGCACCACCATGTGCCCCACCGAACTGGGGTGGAACCCGGACGAAGCCCCGAATCTGGCGCTGTTGCCGATCGAAACGCGCGCGCGCGGCGAGACGCTGGCGCGGCTGAAGCACATGCCTATCGAGTGGGTGAAGATCGCGCTCGATCCGCGCGACCCGCGCCAGCTCGCCGACAGCCTGAAGAAGCTGACCGAAACCCGCCCGATGCCTGCGGTGGAAGCGATCGAACTCGGCCTGTGGAATGGCGAGGATGAGAGCATGCGCCACGAGTTGCGCGCCGACGGCACGGTGGAGGTGCCGGCCTGGCGCTACGCCGTGGTCAACTATCCCCACCCGCTGTTGCAGGCGGGGCTCACCATCCTCGACACGCCGGGACTCAACGCGCTGGGCGCGGAACCCGAACTGACGCTGTCGGTGATTCCCAACGCGCACGCGGTGATGTATCTGCTCGCCACCGACACCGGGGTGACGCGCTCCGACCTCGAAATCTGGCAGAAGCACGTGCACCGCCACGCCAACTACCACGTGGCGGTGCTGAACAAGATCGACATGCAGTGGGACGACCTCAAGACCGACGCCGAGGTGCAGGCCAGCATCGAGCGCCAGGCCGAGGAAACCGCGCGCGTGCTCAAGCTGCCCCGGAGCCGGGTGTTCGCGGTGTCGGCGCAGAAGGCGCTGGCGGCCAAGATCCGCGGCGATGAAACCTTGCGGATACGGTCCGGCATCGATGCGCTGGAATACCTGCTGGCGCACCAGGTCATCCCCGCGCGGCGCGACCTGCTGCACAACGCCGTCGCGCGCGAAATCAGCACGCTGCTCGACGAAAGCAACAGCGAACTGGCCGCGCGCATCAAGCGCAGCAGCGAGGAGCTGATCATGCTCACCCAGCTCTCGGGCAAGAACCGCGACCTGATCGCGCAGACGCGCGCCGCGCTGCAGAAGGAAAAGGACGCCTACGACGCCACGGCCGAGCAGTTCCGCCTCACCCGCAAGCTGATGCAGTCGCAGGGCGATCACCTGCTCGGCCATCTGTCGCAGGAAACGCTGGACGGCATCCTCGGCGCGGCGCGCGCCTCGATGGAAGACAGCTGGACGACGCGCGGCCTGACCCAGGGCATCCGCCGCCTGTCCGGCGAAATGAGCGATCGACTGCAGCAGGCCAGCCAGCTTGCCGACAACATGCTGGACGCGCTGGAGCAGGCCTACCTGCGCTTCCACCGTCAGCACAACCTGCCCAAGATGCAGGTGCCGCGGCTGGACCTGTCGGCCTACCGCAACCGCCTGCAGGCGCTGCTGGACGAAACAGAGGATTTCTGCCGCGACCCGGCCAACCTCATGCTGGAAAAGCGTTTCATGATCCGGCGTTTCTACGCCGGCCTCGCGGAAGAGGCCAGGAAGGCCTTCGAACTGGCGCGCACCGACGCCGAGCGCTGGCTGCGCATTGCGCTCGACCCGGTGATGACGCGCATCCGCGAGCACAAGCAGTATCTCGACACCCGCCTCAACAACCTCCAGCGCATCCTCGAAAACATGGGAACCCTGCACGGCCGCATGGGCCAGATCAAGGAAGAGATCGGCGCGCTGCGGCAGGACAAGGCCGAACTCGCCAGGATCGCGGCCGCGCTGGCCGCCTGATGCTCCGCGCGCTGCGCCGTCAAGCCGGCCGTGCGGTGTCCGGCAACACGATGTTCACCTCGATGACTTCGTAGTTGCCCTGTTTTTCCAGGCCTACCTTGATGTCCTCCGGGTTCACCTGGACGTACTTGGAAATCACCGCGACCAGATCCTTCTGCAGGTCGGGCAGGAAATCCGGCCCTGACTGGCCCGCCCGCTCGCGCGCGATGATGAGTTGCAGGCGTTCCTTGGCGACGCTCGCGGTCGATTTCTTCTCGCCGAAAATCAAAGACAGCCAGGACATGTCATTTGCCCCCGAACAGGCGTTTGATGAGGCCGGGCTTTTCGTATTCGACGAAGCGCAGCGGCCGGGTCTCGCCGAGAAAGCGCGCGACGGCATCGAGATAGGCCTCGGCGACCGGCGTGTCTTTTTGCAGGATGGCAGGAACGCCCTGGTTGGACGCGTGCAGCACCGCCTCGGATTCGGGCGTCACGCCCAGGAGCGGAATGCGCAGCAGTTCCTGGATGTCGGTGTAGGTGAGCATCTCGCCTTCGTGCGCACGCTTGGGCGAATAGCGGGTGACGAGCAGGTGCTCCTTCACCGGCTCGCGGCCTTCGATCGCGCGGCGGCTCTTCGATTGCAGGATGCCGAGGATGCGGTCCGAGTCGCGCACCGACGAGACTTCGGGGTTGGTGACGATGATCGCCTCGTCGGCAAAGGTCAGCGCCATGATCGCGCCGTGCTCGATGCCGGCGGGCGAGTCGCACACGATGTATTCGAAGCCCTGGTGCTGCAGTTCTTTCAGCACGGCCTCGACGCCTTCTTCGGTGAGCGCGTCCTTGTCGCGGGTCTGCGACGCCGGCAGCACGTAGAGGTTCTCGGTGTGCTTGTCTTTGATGAGCGCCTGGCTGAGGTTGGCATCGCCCTGGATCACGTTGACGAAGTCGTACACCACGCGCCGCTCGCAGCCCATGATGAGGTCGAGGTTGCGCAGGCCGACATCGAAATCGATGACCGCGGTCTTGAAGCCGCGCAGGGCGAAGCCGGTGGCGATGGAGGCGCTGGTGGTGGTCTTGCCGACCCCGCCCTTGCCGGATGTGACGGTGACGATGGTGCTCACGAGTATCCTCGGGTTCAAGTTAGAGGGGAACGATCTCCAGGCTGCTGTCCGCGCCCAGCCGGACCTGTACCGGCCGGCCGCTGAAATCCTTGTCCGCGCCGTGCTCGAAGGTGCGGTAGACGCCGGCGATGGAAACCAGTTCGGCTTCCAGTTTCTGCGCAAAGATGCGCGCGTCGGTCGCGCCGCGCGCACCGGCCAGCGCGCGCCCCATCAGCGGTGCGTAAACGTGGATGTTGCCGTCGGCGATGACTTCGGCGCCCGGATTGACCGCGGCCAGGATCACGATGTCGCCGGCGGCGTAGACGCGCTGGCCGGAGCGCAGCGGCTTGTCGACGATGCGGGTGGGCGGTGCGCTGGCGGCAGGTTCGTTCGCAGGCGGGGTGTCGGCCGGCTCGGGATCGGGGGCGGCCGGCAGCGGATCGCGCGCGGCAGGTGCGGCGCGTTCGGGCAGGGCAACCA
>JAIWOS010000129.1 GCA_020217265.1 Thiobacillus sp.
GCGCCGCCACCCGCCTCGCGCAGGCCACCGCGCCCGAGGCGCCGGCGGAACGCCTGCAGAAGGCGCTGGCTGCCGCCGGCCTCGGCTCGCGCCGCGAGATGGAAACCTGGATCGCCGAGGGCCGCGTGCAGGTCAACGGCGAACCCGCCACCCTGGGCAGCAAGGTCGGCCCGCGCGACATCGTGAAAATCGGCGGCCGCCGGGTTTACCTGCGTTTCGAGGATACGCGCCGCACCCGTATCCTCATCTACCACAAGTCCGAGGGCGAGATCGTCAGCCGCGACGATCCCAAGGGCCGCGCCACCGTGTTCGACAGCTTGCCCCGCCTGCGCGGGGCCAAGTGGATTTCCATCGGGCGCCTGGACTACAACACCGACGGCCTGATGATCTTCACCACCAACGGCGAGCTCGCCAACCGGCTGATGCATCCGCGCTTCGAGGTCGAGCGCGAATACGCGGTGCGTCTGCTCGGCGAACTCACCGACGAGCAGATCCAGCAACTTCTCGACGGCGTCGAGCTCGACGATGGCCCGGCCCAGCTGCAAAGCTGCTTCCGCGCGGGCGGCGAGGGCGCCAACCGCTGGTACCGCGTCGTCATCAAGGAAGGCCGCAAGCGCGAAGTGCGGCGCATTTTCGAGCACCTGGGCTTTACCGTGTCGCGGCTCACGCGCATCCGCTTCGGCCCCATTGTCCTGCCGCCGCAATTGAAGCGCGGGCAGAAAATGGAGCTCGACGACGATCTGGTCGCGCGCGTGCAGGAATGGGCCGGGCTCGAAGCCGGCCCGCGCCGCGCCAAGCGTGGCGTGCCCGACAAGCACACGCGCAAGCCGCGAATACGCTAAGCGCGCAGTACCCGCCGGTTTCATAAAAAATATACGCAGGGAGCTTCGATCGTGAAACAGATACTGAAAATCATGGCGGCAGGTCTGGCGTGCGCGCACGGGGCAGGGGCCTGGGCGGCGTCGGCGGATACCTTCTCCGAAGACCTGTTTCTCGCCGAACTGCCGCTGGTTTCCTCGGCCTCGCGCCTGCCGCAGGCGCCCGACCGTGCGCCGGCGGCGGTTACCGTCATCACCCGCGAAATGATCGAGGCCTCGGGCTTCCGTCAGTTGCCCGACGTGTTCCGCCTGGTGCCCGGCATGCAGGTGAGCTGGGTGGCGGGCAACATTCCCACCGTCACCTACCAGGGGCTGTCGAGCATCTTCTCGCGCCACGTGCAGGTGCTGGTCGACGGCCGTTCGGTCTACAACCCGGGCTACGGCTCGGTGCAGTGGCGCGGCATTCCGCTCGCGCTCGACGACGTCGACCGCATCGAGGTCGTGCGCGGGCCCAACGCGGCCACCGACGGCGCCAACGCCGTGGCCGCCAGCATCCACATCTTTACCCGGCCGGTGGCCGCCACCCCCGGCTGGACCGTGGCCGGCGCGCTCGGCAGCACACACATCCGCGACGGCCTCGTGCGTCACGCGGGCAGCAGGGGCGACTGGCAGTGGCGCCTGACGCTCAACAGCCGTCAGGACGACTGGCTCGACGGCCGCGACGACCGCGCGCGCGACCATCTTCTCGACAGCCGCGTCGAGTGGCGGCCCAGCGCCCGCGACGAGCTCACCTTCCAGGCCGGCGGTGCGCTGGGCGAGTGGAATGGCAGCACCGTCGACCTGGCCTTTTCGCCAAAGCAGACCACCGACTTTTCCAGTGCCTACGTGCAGGCGCGCTGGCTGCGCACGCTTTCGGCCGACAACGAATGGAGCCTGCGATTCGATCACACCTACACCCGGGCGGACGAGCGTTTCCCGCCGTTGTTCGGCGTGCTGGATCCGGACAACTTCGACTACTGGTTCAGCCGCAGCGCGCTCGAGTTTTCCATGCAGGCGCGCCCGTTCGAAAGCCTGCGCACCGTTTGGACAGCCGAGGCCCGCCAGGACCGCGCCCGCTCGCCCAGCCTGGTCGGGCCGGAGACGCACGCGGGCAACATGTACCGCCTCTCGGGCAATGCCGAATGGGGGTTTGCGCCAGACTGGGTGCTGCACGCCGGCCTCATGCTCGAAAAGCACTACAACGCCGGCACGCGGTTTTCGCCCCGCGTCGCGGTGAACTGGCTGCCCGCCGCCGGCCACGCATTCCGCCTCGGCGCCAGCCGCGCCTGGCGCTCGCCCACCATCCTCGAGCAGGAATCCGACTTTGCCTTGCGCCTGGGCGGTGCGGTCTACGACCAGATCCTGTTGAGCCCCTTTGAGCTCAAGCCGGAACGCATGGACAGCGCGGAACTCGGCTACCTCTTTCATCGCGGCCGGCTCAGCCTCGACACGCGGCTCTACCACAACCGCCTCGTCGACATCATCGACAGCGACAGCAGCTACGTCATCGCCGGCGAAATCAGCAACAGCATCAGCAACATCGTTTTTGCCAATCTTAATGAGGCGCGTCAGACCGGCTTCGAGTACCAGCTGCGCTGGCAGTCCGGCAAGGCCACCTGGCTGACGCTCGCCCAATCCTGGGCCGTCACCCGCGGCGACACCCGCGACCTGCGCCGTTCCGCCCCTGCGCATCAACTCGCGCTGCTGGCCAATCACGACTTCGGGCCGGTGGTCGCCTCGCTCGGCTACTACCGCCGCGGCACCATGCGCTGGGTCAACTACGATGACGTGCCCGCCCATGACCGTCTCGACCTGCGCCTCGCCAAACGCTTCAAATGGAACGGCGCCCGCGCCGAGGTGGCGCTGGTCGGCCAGAGCCTGCTGGGCGACTATCTCGAAATGAAGGGCGAGGGCGACCTGACGGTGAACCCGGACCGGGCCTTCGGGCGGCGGGGGTATGTGTCGCTACGACTGGATTACTGACCCGGACAGCGCGAGAATTCCAACAACGCGACATCTCGCAAACCCCCGGAGGCGCCATGGAAGACTGCTGCACTGCAAGCGGCTGCGACAGCCCCCGGCCCGGCAAGGCGCGTTGCCCTGTCAGCGGCCGCGAATGCGCGAGCGTGCCGGTGCGTACCCTGCTTCACCACCTGCGCCGCCCCTGGGCGTGGCAAGCATCGGCCAGCCGGTATTACTACTGCGACGACCCGGCCTGTGAAATCGCCTATTTCGGCGACGACGGTTCGCTCATTCCGCAAACCCTGCTGCGCACCCGCATCGGCGCGAAGGATGCGTCTGGCGACGCGGTCCTGTGCTACTGCTTCGGTGTCAGCCGCGCCGATTACGCGGACGATCCGGCGACGCGGGATTTCGTGATTGCCCAGACGCGCGCGGGCGCCTGCGCCTGCGAAACGCGTAATCCGTCGGGACGCTGCTGCCTGAAGGATTTTCCGGCTGCGGCCGATTGAACCGCCGTTTTATTTTTCCGTCAGCTTCTTGATCACGCCAGCCGCCCACTCGCGGCCACCCAGGCCGAAGGCCAGCGCGAAGGCAAGACCGATGGCGCCGAAGCCGATCTGGAACGCGGCAGTGAGGAGTTCGGTGCCGATCGCCAGCTGCTCCAGCGCGACGAACACGACGAACACGATGACGCCGTATTCCGACAGCGTGCTGATGGTGAGCGCGCCCTGCACGCCGACATTGTTGAGGTAGGCGAACACCAGCCGGTTGATGAAACGCGCGACGAGGATGCCGAATACCAGCACGAGGATGGCGACGATGACGTTGGGAATGTAGAGCACGACCTTGTTGAAAAGGTCGGCCACCATGTGCAGCCCCAGGCTGTTGGCGACCACGACGACCACCACGAAGATGACGATCCAGTAGGCGAGCTTGGCCAGAATGCGCGACAGGCTGAGGTCGAGGTGACCCTGCTTGAGGAAGGCTTCGATGCCGGTTTTTTCGGCGAGCGTGTCGAATTTCAGCACGTCGAGCAGTTTCATGACGCCGGTACGGACGAGATTGGCGAACAGCCAGCCGAGGAACAGCAGGACCAGCGCGGCGATCAGTTGCGGGACAAACCCGGCAAGCTGGGTCCAGAAGGCGGTGAACGAAGCGACGAACACATCGAGCTGCTGCTGCATGGCACTCTCCTCCATCACTGCTGACGAAGCGGGCATTATAGCCAAGCTGTGCATGCGGTTTTTTGACATGAGCCTCGCCCGCGGGCATTTTCATCCTGTCGCCGGCCGGGTTTTATGCTTACACTGGAACAGGCCTCAGCGAGTGGTGCCCCCATGTCCGTGAATAACGATCCGCCCGGGTTTCTACCCATAGCGCGCCTGGATGTGCTGCTCGACGCACTGGCGCGGCGCGGCTACCGCATCCATGCTGCGCAGGAGGAACACCGCGCGCTGGTGCTGCGCGAACTCGAACCTGGCATAGCGTTGCCGCGTGGCCTGCAGGTCGAACTGGCTGCGGGGCAGGCGAGGCTGGCGCGCGATCCGCTCAACCGCTACTTTGCCTGGGCCAGCGTGCCGCAGGCGATCAAGCCGTTGGCTTTCGCACCGCAGGAGTCGCTTTGGCGCGTGGTGCGCGGC
Source organism: Thiobacillus sp. (assembly GCA_020217265.1). Taxonomy (GTDB): domain Bacteria; phylum Pseudomonadota; class Gammaproteobacteria; order Burkholderiales; family Thiobacillaceae; genus Thiobacillus. The sequence goes on from JAIWOS010000129.1 coordinate 4,460, forward strand.
GCCGACGGCGCGCTGCGCTTCGAGGCGACGCAGCCCGACCCGCCGAAGCGGGCCGTGATTGGCGTGCGCGCCTGCGACCTTGCCGCGCTGGCCCTGCAGGACGCACACTTTTTGCGCGCCGACCGCCCCGATCCCCACTACGCAGCGCGCCGCGCCAGCCTGTTCCTCGTCGCCGTGCAATGCGCGGTGCCGGCGGCCACCTGTTTCTGTGCCTCCACCGGCGACGGGCCGACCCCTGACAGTGGCTACGACATCGCGCTCGCCGAGCTGCCAGAGGGTTTCGTCGTCACCGCCGGCAGCGCGGCGGGCCGCGAGCTGCTGGCCGGTCTGCATCTGATGCCTGCCACCGCGCA
>JAIWOS010000130.1 GCA_020217265.1 Thiobacillus sp.
GTGGTGCGGGTGTCGGGTGCGGACGTGGCGCCGCTGGCGATGGCGCTGCTGGGCCGGGTGCCGGCGCCGCGTCATGCAACCTTCTCGGCGTTTCTCGATGCCGACGGCAGCGCGCTCGACGAGGGCATTGCGCTGTACTTTCCGGCGCCGCATTCGTTTACCGGCGAATCGGTGCTCGAGTTGCAGGGGCACGGCGGGCCGGTGGTGCTGAACCTGATTCTCGAACGCTGCCTTGCGCTGGGCGCGCGGCTGGCGCAACCGGGCGAATTCTCGCGGCGGGCGTTTCTCAACGGCAAGCTCGATCTGGCGCAGGCGGAAGCGGTGGCGGACCTGATCGATGCCGCTTCGAGCGCGGCGGCGCGCTCGGCGGTGCGTTCGCTGTCGGGCGCGTTTTCCGCACGCATTCATGAACTGGTAGACGGCCTTACCCGTCTGCGTGTGCTGGTCGAGGCGACGCTCGACTTCCCCGAGGAAGATATCGATTTTCTGCAGCAGGCCGACGCGTTCGGCCAGCTCGATGCGATCGAGGCGACGCTCGCGGAGGTGCGCACACAGGCCAGGCAGGGGGCGCTTCTGCGCGAGGGGCTGACGGTGGTGCTGGTGGGCCAGCCCAATGTCGGCAAATCGAGTCTGCTCAACCGGCTCGCCGGTTTCGAGGCGGCGATCGTCACCGAGGTGGCCGGCACCACGCGCGACACGGTGCGCGAGGCGATCCAGATCGAGGGGGTGCCGCTGCATGTCGTCGATACCGCCGGGCTGCGCGAGACCGACGACGCGGTGGAAAAGATCGGCATCGAGCGCACCTGGGCGGCGGTGGACAAGGCCGACGTCGCGCTGCTGCTGGTCGACGCGGCGCACGGCGTGGGCGCTGAGGAAGCCGCGATTCTCGCGCGCCTGCCGGCGATTCCGCAGTTGACGATTCACAACAAGATCGATGCGACGCAGGAGGCGCCGCGCGTGGCGGGCGACGAGCTGTGGCTGTCGGCGAAAACCGGCGCCGGGGTCGATGCGCTGCGCGAGAAACTGCTCGAGGCCGCCGGCTGGCAGGCGGCGGGCGAGGGCGCATTCATGGCGCGCGCGCGGCATCTCGACGCGCTAGCGCGGGCGGCGGCGCATGTGGCGGCGGCACGCAGCCGCGCGCCTCAGCTGGAGCTGTTCGCCGAGGAGCTGCGGCTCGCGCAGGCGGCGCTCGCCGAAATCACCGGCGAATTTACCGCCGACGATCTGCTGGGCGAAATTTTCGGCAGTTTCTGCATAGGCAAGTGAAAGCATGCTGAGCTGGCGTTCGATCCTCGCCGAACTGCGCGCGCACCGCGTGCGGTTGGCGCAGGCGAACCTCGTTGCCGTGCTGGCGGTGGTCGCCGCGGTGCCGGTGCCGCTGTTGCTGCCGCTGATGGTCGACGAGGTGCTGCTGCATCATCCGGCGCGTTTCGTCGAAACCATTGCGGCGTGGACGCCGGCTTCCTGGCATGGGCCGGTGCTGTTCATCGGCGCGGCGCTGGGGCTGACCCTCGTTCTGCGGCTGGCTGCGATCGCGCTCAACGTGTGGCAGAGCCGCAGCTTTTCGCTGCTGGCGAAGGAGATCACCTACCGCATCCGGGTGCGCATGCTGAACCGCCTGTCGCGGATCGCGCTGTCGGAATTCGAGACGGTGGGCGCGGGGCGGGTGACTTCGCATTTCGTGACGGATCTCAACGCCATCGACAGCTTTCTTGGCGCTTCGATCTCGGGTTTCGTGGTGTCGGTGCTCACGCTCATCGGGGTGGCGGCGGTGCTGTTCTGGATGCACTGGCAACTGGCGCTGGTGATCCTGCTCTTGAACCCGCCTGTGATCCTGTTTTCGACCCGGCTCGGCAAGCGGGTGAAGGATCTGAAGCGGCACGAGAACCGCGCGTTCGAGGTGTTTCAGGACGCGCTCGCCGAGACGCTGGACGCGCTGACGCAGATTCGCGCGATGAACCGCGAAAAGCACTATCTGGCGCGGGTCCGGGAGAAGGCGGCCGACATCCGCACCCATGCGGCGGCGTTCGCGTGGAAGTCGGACGCGCTGTCGCGGATTGCCTTTTTCGTGTTTCTGGCGGGGTTCGACATCTTCCGCGCGGTGGCGATGCTGATGGTGGTGTTTTCCAATCTCTCCATCGGCGAGATGCTGGCGGTGTTCGGCTACCTGTGGTTCATGATGACGCCGGTGCAGGAGCTGGTGAACCTGCAGTACGCGTGGTACGCCGCGCAGGGCGCGCTGTCGCGGATCAATGCGCTGCTGGGGATGCGGGACGAGCCGGCGCATGCTGCGACGCGCGACCCCTTCTCCGGGCAGGCCACGGTGGGCATCGCGCTGGAGCGCGTGAGCTTCGCCTACGGCGACGGCGAGACTGTGCTCGACGACGTGAGCCTGGCGATCCGGCCGGGCGAGAAGGTGGCGCTGGTCGGCGCCTCGGGCGGCGGCAAATCGACGCTGGTGCAGGCGCTCTTGGGGCTGTATCCGGTGAAGTCGGGCCGCATTCTGTATGGCGGCGTGCCGGTGACCGAAATCGGCTGGGAGACGGTGCGCGAGCACGTCGGCGTGGTGCTGCAGCATCCGGTGCTGTTCAACGACAGCGTGCGGGCTAACCTGACGCTGGGGCGCGATGTGACGGACGCGACGCTGTGGCAGGCGCTGGAGATCGCGCGGTTGAAGGACATCGTCGCCGCGCTGCCGCACGGACTCGATACCGTGGTCGGCCGCCTGGGCGTGCGCTTGTCGGGCGGGCAGCGGCAGCGGCTGGCGATCGCGCGGATGATCGTGGCCGACCCCCGCGTGGTGATTCTGGACGAGGCGACGTCGGCGCTGGACACGGAGACGGAGCGCCAGCTGCATCAGGCCATGCACGCCTTCCTCGCGGGGCGCACCACGCTGATCATCGCGCATCGCCTTTCTGCGGTGCGCGAGGCCGACCGCATCCTGGTGTTCGAGAACGGCCGCGTGGTCGAGGAGGGCGACCACCACGCGCTGATCGAGAAGGACGGGCTTTACCGCAAGCTCTACCATCACCCCGCCTGAAAATAAGCCTGGGGCAAATCAGTAATTTCTGATACACTCCGCGGCGTTGTGTTCACAGCAGCAGACAGGCAGCGTTTCAAGCGCCGTGTCTCGGGACTGTTCTCACAGCCCCATCGTCCTCGACCTCTCTTTTGTGCCGCCGGCCCGCGTTTATTCCGGCAGCGACAAGTCTTGTGGTTGGCGCCGATGTGATCGACGCGACCCGTTAATCGATACGGCAAGCCGTGGCACGCGCCACATCGGCAGCCCGTTTTCCGGTTCGTATGTGTGGCCTGCCGGGCACTGCCTGGCGCGGCCGGGTTTGCGCCTTCGCGCATTGAAAAAAGGTTTGCCATGAGTTTTTCCGAACTGGGGCTCGATCCCCTCATCCTCAAATCCGTGCAGGACGCCGGCTACGAAACCGCTTCGCCGGTGCAGTTGCAGTCGATTCCCGCCGCACTCACCGGGCGCGACCTTCTGGTGTCGTCGCACACCGGCAGCGGCAAGACCGCCGCCTTCCTGCTGCCGTCGATTCAGCGCCTTTTGGCCGAACCGACGGTGAAGAGCATCGGCCCGCGCGTGCTGGTGCTGACACCCACCCGCGAGCTGGCGCTGCAGGTGGAAAAGTCCGCCATGAAATACGGCAAGGAGCTGCGCCGCTTCCGCACCGCGTGCCTGGTCGGCGGCGCGCCGTATGGCCTGCAGCTCAAACGCCTGTCGTCCCCGGTGGACGTGGTGGTGGCCACCCCCGGCCGGCTGATCGACCATCTGGAACGCGGCAAGATCGACTTCTCGCGCCTGGAGGTGCTGGTGCTCGACGAGGCCGACCGCATGCTCGACATGGGCTTCGTCGACGACATCCACGCCATCGCCGCGCGCTGTCCTGAAACGCGCCAGACGCTGCTGTTCTCCGCCACGCTCGACGGCGTGGTCGGCAACCTTGCGCGCGAGCTCACCAGGGACGCGCTGCGCATCGAGATCGAGGCCGCGCCCAAGCAGGAAGCCAAGATCGAACAGCGGCTGCTGTACGCCGACAACATGGACCACAAGATGCGCCTGCTTGACAGCCTGTTGCGCGACGTCGACCTCACCCAGGCGATCGTGTTCGCGGCAACCAAGAAGAGCGCGGAAGAAATTTCCGACCTGCTCGCCGATTCCGGCTTCGCGTCCGATTCGCTGCACGGCGACATGCAGCAGGGCCAGCGCAACCGCGCCCTGCAGCGCCTGCGCGACAACCGCACCAAGGTGCTGGTCGCCACCGACGTCGCCGCGCGCGGCATCGACGTGGCCGGCATCAGCCACGTCATCAACTTCGACCTGCCGCGCCAGGCCGAGGACTACGTCCACCGCATCGGCCGCACCGGCCGGGCCGGTCGCACCGGCATCGCCGTCAGCCTGGTGGGCATGCGCGAGGGCGGTCTGGTGCGCGCGATCGAGCGCTACACCGGCAACCGCATTGAAGTGCACACCCTGCCGGGCCTGGAGCCGACGCAGAAGCCCGCGTCGGGCCGGCCGGCCGGCAACCGCCCGCGCGGCAACAACGGCCCGCGCGGTTTCGGCGAGAAGCGCGCATGGAACAATGAGCCGCGCAGCTACGGCGACCGTCCGCCGCGCGGCGACAGCCGCGACAACCGCGACCGCGGGTTCCGCAGCGAAAGCCCGCGCCCCAGCCGCTACGAGGACGA
>JAIWOS010000158.1 GCA_020217265.1 Thiobacillus sp.
CAGGGCCAGCAGGCCGGCGTGCCCCAACGCCACCGCAAGCAGCGCCGGGCGCGACAGGCGCGGCGCATAGTCCGGGCCCGCAAGGCCAGCGCCGGCGTGGGCGGGCAGGCCGGTATACAGCAGGGCGGCGGTCATTCCAGGCGGTTCCTGTTCAGGGCGGGCACGGGTGGCGGACGGGGCGGGCAATTCAAATAATGATAATAATTCGCATTAACTTGCGGTGTCAATCAATAAGCACAAACTAATATGCCTGCGAATCACCGGCTTTTCCAGCACCCAGGTCAAGGCTCGCGCGCCGGGTCCGGGGCGCTCGCTTCCCGGCTGGCGGTTTCGATGGGCGCTGCGAAAGCCTCGCGCGCCAGGCCCATGCCGTTGAGCATCCACACGCCGACCCAGGTGCGGGTGAAGCGCTCGAAGCCCGCCCGGCTGTCCCAGGCCAGGCGGAGGACGAAGGCGCCACGGCGCTGGCGCGGCGCAGCCAGCTCAACAGACAGCAGGCCGGGCATGTCTCTCAGCACGTCGCGGGCGGCGTTGTACGCATGCTGGAAAGCGTCGTGGAAACGCGGCAAGACGAAAAATCGGTAGGCGATCTCGAGCATCACGACGCCCCCGACCCTGCAGCACGGGGCGCCGGGTACCTGTGCGCGGGCTGGGGCGATAAGGCGGGGGTATCGAGCTCGTCGGCGAGCACACGGCACAGCTCGCGCTCGACTGACGTGAGGCTGCCATGCCGGGCGGCCCGGCCGAGCAGCAGGCGGGCTGCGGCCCGGTTGCGCGCGCAGGGCCGGTGCAGCGTTGCCAGCGCGGCGACCAGCAGGGCGATGGCGGACGAGGCCTGGGTCTGGAGGGGCGCCTCGGCCAGGGGCAGAGGCGGGTTGGGGCGAGTGTCGCGTTCACGCGTGAGGTTCATGCCAGTCTCCTGAATGGGTAAGCTGGCTGGCGCGTGCGCGGGCGGGCGGTGAATGAAGGCGGCCGTGCCGCCGGCGGATTTACTTGGTGAGGATCAGCTTGCCGTTCCGGGTGATGCGCAGGCGGTAATGCTCGCCGTTGTGGGCGATCAGGATTTCCTGCCGGCCGCGGAACAAAGAATCAGTCGGGATCGGGGGCGGAGTGTGCGTTCCGGGGGCGGTGACATTCGCGACGACGGGGTGGGCGGAGGGCATGGCGTCGGACTCCTGGGGGTCGGGGGTGGCGTGCATTGGGGATGGCTCGCAACAAGAGAATTTATTTGATACGAATAATAACGATTCTCATTAATGAGTCAAGCCTGTCTCCCGCGGCTGCCGCCAGCGCATGCATGCCAGGGTAATCAGTGCCGTTCGGTGCTGCTGCGCGGCCAGGCCGAGCGCACCAGCGGCGCGGCGGCGATCACTTCGGGTTGCAGGGTGACATGGGTGATGCCGTGGCTGCGCGCCAGCATCTCGCGGGCGGCGGCAAGCTGCTGCGGCCAGTCGCTGAGGTTGGCGACTTCCATGTGCGCAGACAGCGCGACGGTGCCGGAGGAGAGGGTCCACACATGCAGGTCGTGCACCTTCAGCACGCCGGGCAGGGTGGCCAGATCGCGCCCAACGTTTTCGAGGTGGATGTGCAAGGGCACGCCTTCCATCAGCACGTGCAGCACTTCGCGCAGCAGGCGCACCGCGGAAACGAGGATGAGCGCGGCGACGAACAGCGACAGCAGCGGGTCGATGGGTGTCCAGCCGGTGAGGACGATGACGACGCCGGCGGCAATCGCCGCGACCGAACCGAGCGCGTCGCCCATCACGTGCAACAGCGCCGCGCGGCTGTTGAGCGTGGATTCGCCGCGCGAGAGCACCCAGGCGACGGCGAGGTTGATGCCGAGTCCGACGACGGCAACGACGGTGACGGCGCCGCCGGCGATGTCGCGCGGGGCGCCGAAACGCAGGATGGCTTCGTGGACGATGAAGCCGATGAGCGCCAGCATCAAGACGCCGTTGATCAGCGCGGCGAGGATTTCGGCGCGCACGAAGCCATAGGTATGCGACAGGCTGGGAGGCCGCCGCGCCAGCCAGGCCGCGGCGGCGGCGAGTCCCAGCGAGGAACTGTCGGTGATCATGTGCGCCGCGTCGGCCAGCAGCGCGAGCGAATTGGCCCACCAGCCGACACCCGCCTCGACCCCGGCAAAGGCCAGGGTGAGCAGCAGCGCGACGACCAGTTTGCCGGACCGGCCGTCGTGACCCAGGTGGTGATGGGCGTGCGTTTCGCCGCGGTCGAGCGAGTCGACGCCGTGGGCGTGATCGTGGTGCTTATGAGCGTGCACAGTAGTCGGTGGGGTCGGGCAGGTTGAGATTGCCGGAATCCTGTCCCAGGCCGGCAATGTGATGCAGCGCATTCATGTAGCGCGCCGATTCGCGCAACCGGGTCATGTCGGGCGGATGGGGGTGCCCGTGCATGCGGGCGAGCCGCGCGCGCGCCGGCGCAGGCCAGTCTACATTCAGCCGCGCGAGCACCTCGTCGGCGAGGTCGGGGCGGTTGCACACCAGCGCCATGTCGCAGCCGGCCGTGATCGCGGCCTCGACGCGCGCGACGATGTCGCCCGCCACGGCGGCGCCCGCCATGCACAGGTCGTCGCTGAACACCGCGCCGTCAAATCCGAGCTCACCGCGCAGGATGTCGTTCAGCCACACGCGCGAGAAGCCGGCGGGCGCATCGTCGATGCGCGGGTAGATCACGTGCGCGGGCATCAATGCGGCAAGGCCGGCCTCGATCATCAGGCGGAAGGGCACGAGATCGGCGCGCGCGATCTCGGCGAGCGGGCGCTCGTCGACCGGGATCGCCACGTGCGAATCGGCGACGACGAAGCCGTGTCCGGGAAAGTGCTTGCCGCAGGCCGCCATGCCGGCGTCCTTCATGCCGAGCATCAGCGCCTGGCCCAGCTCGGCTACCGCGCGCGGGTCGCGGTGGAAGGCGCGGTCGCCGATGACGCCGGAGGCGCCGTAATCGAGGTCGAGCACCGGCGCGAAGCTGAAATCGACGCCGTGCGCGCGCAGCTCGCTGGCAAGCACGAAACCGGTTTCGCGCGCCAGCTGCCGGGCTTCGCGCGGGTGCGCGTTCCAGAGTTCGCCGAAGACGCGCATCGGCGGCAGGCGCGTGAAGCCTTCCCGGAAGCGCTGCACGCGGCCGCCTTCGTGGTCGACGCCGATCAGCAGCGGCGCGGGCTTGAGCGCGTGAATTTCGGCGGTGAGCGCTTCGAGCTGCGCCGGGTCGCGGTAATTGCGGGAAAACAGGATTACGCCGCCCACCAGCGGATGCGACAGGCGCCGGCGGTCGTCGTCGGTGAGCGCGGTGCCCGCCACGTCGAGCATCAAGGGGCCGAGCGTCATGGCTGCGCCTGCACGGGGTCGATTGTCATGGAGTGTTCCTGGTTCGTTGGTCGTCCGCCGGGACAGCCTGCTCCAGCACGGCAAAGGCCAGCACGAAGTCGCCCTCGTCCGACAGCGACACATGATGCACGCTGATGCCACGTGCCGCCAGCCAGGCGGCCAGCTCGGGCGCGCATTCGACAAAGGGCCGGCCCAGCGGGTCGCGCAGCACGGCAATGTTGCGCAGGGTGACGGGCGCGCGCAGGCCGGTGCCGACGGCCTTGGCAAAGGCTTCCTTGACGGCGAAGCATTTGGCAAGAAAGCGGGCCGGGTCGCGGCTCGTTTGGAAAGCCGCGCGCTCGGCCGGCGCGAGCATGCGCTCGGCATAGGCTTCGCCGTAGCGGGCGAGGCCGGCGCGGATGCGCGCGGTGTCGGTGAGGTCGGTGCCGATGCCGTGGATCACGGCGACACCTTCACCGGCAGGCCGGCCGCGCGGATGCGGGCGGCGAAATCGTCCAGCCAGCCGCCCGGAAGGGCGGACAGGCGCGTCGCCTGCGGCTGCATCGAGGGGCGCGCCAGGCCATACAGCAGCACGCCCTGGACGGGGATGCCCTCGCGGCGGATGCGCGCGACCGCTTCGAGATAGGCCGCCTGCTCGGCGGCGGCCGGCGGTGCGCCGTCGAGCGCGAAGACGCAGGTCTGGAGCCAGGTCGGGCACAGGCGCGCGGCGAGCGCCAGGCGCGCGAACTGCTTTTCCGGAGTGGTGCGTGTCTGGTTGATGGCGCGCATGCCGGCGGGCGTGGCGCTGTCGAACTTGAACCAGACTTCGCCGTTCATCGCCGCCATCAGCTTCAGCCCGGCCTGCACGCGCGGCCGGTCGGCGAGGCTGCCGTTGGTGATCAGCACCAGCTTGACCTTGCCCGCGAGGTCGAAATCCGCCATGACCCGGCCGATCAGCGCGATCACCTCGGGAAATTCGCGCGCGCTGGTCGGCTCGCCATTGCCCGAGAGCGCGATGTCGTTCAGGCGGCGCGCGCCTTCGGGCACGCGGGTCTGCATGAAATCGCCGCGCAGGATGTCGGCGAGCAGCGTGCGCAGTTCGGCGTCCAGTCGCGCAAGATCGATGGCGGGCGCCGTGCCGCGCGCAAGATTCGGCACCTGGCAATACACGCAGGCCCAGTTGCAGGCGTTGTTCGGATTGAGGTTGACCCCGACCGACACGCCGCCTGCGCGGCGCGACACAACCGGATAGACATAGGTCAGGTCCGCGCTGTCGCGGTCGTGGTTCTGGACGGTGAGCGGTGCGGTGCGGGGCATGGCGGGATTCTCGCACCAAGGCGGGACAATAAAAACGGCCCCGGAAGTGGGGCCGCTCGCAAATGACTGGCGGAAGCGGTGAGATTCGAACTCACGGTAGGTTGCCCTACGCCGGTTTTCAAGACCGGTGCCTTAAACCGCTCGGCCACGCTTCCAAGTACTGCAACTGTGCGGGGGCCGGTTTTGGCTCCGGCCGCGCTGCGCGCTTAACTTGCTGCGCAAGTTAGCCTGCGCCGCAATGCCGTGCTACGGCATTGTCAAGACCGGTGCCTTAAACCGCTCGGCCACGCTTCCAAGTACTGCAACTGTGCGCGGGCCGGTTTTGGCTCCGGCCGCGCGTCACCGCATAGTCCGGGAGGCGCGATTGTAACGGCTGATCCGGATTCCTGTTACTGCGCTGCGGGTCTGGCGAGCGGGCTGGCGACGATGGGGTTGAACATGGCCTGCCAGTTGGCGGGCGACTGCATTTGGGATTGCCAACGCGCCTGCAAGGCGGGATCGAACGGTTTGGCGAAGGGCTGGTAGCTGGCCGGTGACAGGCTGGCCTGGCTCCAGCGGGCCCATTTTGCCGGGTCGCCCAGCACGCTCGCCATCGCCTCGTAGAAGCGGGGATCCATCATGGCCTGGGCCCACGCAAAGGCCGTTTGCGGGGTGGCGACGGCGGCCATATTGCCCACGAAGCCCGGGCTCGCCAGGGTATCGGTGGCGCGACCCCAGTAGGCCGGTTCGGAAAGGTTGTTGAGCCGCTGCTGGTGGAATTCCGGCTCGGTGCCGGCATTGAGGAAGCCGACGAAGTGTTCCGGCGAGCGGGCGGGCAGGCTGTTGGCGCTGAAGTCACCCATTTGCGCCGCCCAGGCGGCAGGGCTTGGGGGAACGTTGTCGGCAACCGCAGGAACAGCGGGAATCAGGCCGGCGACGAGGCAGAACGTGGCGAATTTCATGAAAGCTCCTTGAATGCGAATATGCGCATTATCTAATAAAGCAAGCCGCAGGCCAGGCACGCGGCCGAGGTGTCGCGCCAGGCTGCGGCAGGGCGATGCAACACCAGCAAGCGGCTGCCGGGCGTCTGACAGACGTTGACGGCATTTCGACGCCTTTCGGGTGACGCATTTTGTCACCTCTTGATGAAGCGCGCGTTTCGAACGGCAGGCAGGGCTGGCACAAATGGTGCACGAGCGGGGACTGTCTGCACCACGAAAGCACGCCATGACCGATTTGTTCGAAATGCTGAGCACCATCACCCTGCGTCGCAAGCAAGGCGTGGAGTCGCCATTCGCTACGCCAAGATCCACGGAGAAATGGCTCAGGAACCTGCCCGGCGATTCGGATTACGACACGCACCATGCGCTGGTGGAGGGGCTGGAACGCTACAATGCGGAAAACGCCACGGCGACGCCGGCGCGCATGAACGCGCTGCTGAAAATAGAGGAGGCCGGCCTGCCTTTGCAGGGTCGTATCGTCGAGCAGTACCTACGCAATCAACTGGCTTTCCGGCTTGCTCGGCAGGCGCTGTGGCGCGAGTCGTGGATTTTCTGGTCGCTCATGGCGGAAGCCTGGCTGACGCTGTTGAAGCAGGCCTACCGCGGCCCGAACAGCGAGGAACTGAAGCCGCAGGTGGCCGAGATCGCGGTGCGCGCGCTGCGCTACGCCGGCCTGACCATGCGCTGGGATTTCCACCAGGCGCGCACGCCCGCCGAATCGGGCTGGCGGCGAGTGCACAAGATTTATCGCCTGATCGAGCGCGACGGCTTCGCCATCCGGCCGGTGACGCTGAATGCCCGCCCGACGCACTGCGCGCGCGAGTACACGCTGATCGTTCTGATGGGGCTGGTGCATCCGCTGGGCTACCGCGCGCAGGAAATCGAATCGATCGCGCAGATCCTCGATGGCTACGAGCCGCTGCCGCTGCCCGAGAAGTTGCCGCGCAAGGGCGAACATACCCACGGCGTCGACCTGTCGCTGGCCGAGGGCGCGAACGTGCTGGACGGCGAATGGGTGCAGGGCCGCAGGCTGCGCTACTTTGCCCTGCGCCCCCTGATCGACTATCTGAAGTCGCTTGACCAGACCGACCGTGACGAAAGCGGACTGACACGGCAGATGGCGAGCCTCATCGAACGCGGCGGCGTACGCCGGGCGCGCCAGCGCACGCACCGTTTCGGCCGCGTCTGGGTCGCTGCCGGCATCGAGCCCATCCTCACGGCGCTGGCCCTGCCGGGCAACAGCGCCGCGCGTCCCGCACTGGAATCCTGGATGCTGCGCGATGAAAGCACCGAGGGCATGGGTTTCGCGTTGTCCGAGGCCCATGCCGTGCCGCACGGGCGCTTGCTGGCGGTGAGCTGGGATCCGGCGGAAAGCGTGTGGCAGCTGCTGGCCACGCGCTGGACCCGCGAAGAGGGTGGGCAGTGGCTTGTCGGCACGCAGCGTTTGTCGCGCCACCCCAAGCGGGTCGAGGTGTATTACGACGCCGAGACGCCGGAATTGCCGCAGGAAAAGACCGGGGCGGTGTTCCTGCCCCTGCCCTCGGCTGAAGAAGGGCTCAGCAACCTGCTGCTGCCACCGTCGCACTACCGCCTCGGCGCGCGCCTGCTGCTGCGCGACGGCGATGCGCTGTATCGCCTGCGGCTTGGCGAGGTGCAGGAAAGCCACGAGGGCTGGCTGCGGGTGGCGATGGACGTGGTGGGGCGCGAGCAGTTCGCGGCGGCGGCCTGAGCCGGCGCGGCCCCGGCTAGCGTGTGCGGATGTCGCCGAAGTGGAAGTCGAACCCGCCCGCGCGCCGGTCGCTGAAATAGAGTTCGAGTGTCTGCCGCACGGTGCGGAAGGCGATTTCGTCCCAGGGAACTTCGGCTTCGGAAAACAGCTTCGCTTCGAGCGACTCGATGCCCGGCTGGAAGTCGAGGTCGAGCAGACGCGCGCGGAACATCAGGTACACCTGGTTGATGTGCGGCAGGTTGAAGAGGGTGTAGAGGCCGCCGATCTCGATGCGCGCGCCGGCTTCTTCCCAGGTTTCGCGCGCTGCGCCTTCGCGCGTGGTTTCGCCGTTTTCCATGAAGCCCGCCGGCAGCGTCCACAGCCCGTACCTGGGTTCGATCGCGCGCCGGCACAGCAGCACCTTGTCTTCCCATTCGGGAATGCAGCCGACCACCATCTTGGGGTTCTGGTAATGGATCGTGCCGCAATCGGGGCACACATGGCGCGGCAGGTGGTCGCCGTCGGGGACGCGCAGCACCACGGCGCTGCCACATTCGCTGCAGAAGTTCATGGAAGTCGGCTCGTAGAAACGTGGCTCACGGTAGCAAAATCTCCCCATCCCGATCAAGGACGAAGTTGGCCAGGCGGGGGTGAGCGATTATGATTCGCGGCATTCCTCCGTTGTCGTCATTGCCATGCGTCCCTCCCACATCGAAACCATCCTCGACCGCGAATTCGAAAGCGCCGCCGACGGCCACCATACGCCGGTGATGCTATGGGGCCCGCCCGGCGTCGGCAAGTCGCAGATCGTCTCCAAGATCGCGCAGCAGCACGGCGTGCCGCTGATCGACATCCGCTTGAGCCAGATGGAACCGACCGACCTGCGCGGCATTCCCTTCAGGAGCGGCAATCTGGTCGAGTGGTCGATCCCCTCCGTGCTGCCCGACGCCACGCGCCACGGCGTCGCCGGCATCCTGTTCCTCGACGAGATCACCTCGGCCCCGCCCACCGTGTCCGCCGCCGCCTATCAGCTCATTCTCGACCGCCGTCTGGGCGAATACGAAGTGCCCGAAGGCTGGGTGATCTTCGCCGCCGGCAACCGCCAGGGCGACCGCGGCGTGACCTACGCCATGCCGGCGCCGCTGGCCAACCGCTTCACCCATTACGAAGTCGAGGTGCATCTCGACGACTGGGTGAACTGGGCCTACGGCGAGGACATCGACCCGCGCGTGATCGCCTTCCTGCGCTTCCGCCCCGATCTGTTGTTCAGTTTCGACCCGGCGCACACGCCGATCGCGTTTCCCAGTCCGCGCTCGTGGGAGTTCGCGCACCGCGCGCTGCAAAAATTCGACCGCACCGACCTGCTCGCCGACGCGCTGGTCGCCTGCGTCGGCCAGTCTGCCGGGCTGGAGCTGCGCACCTTCGTCGAGAACATGAACCAGATGCCCGACATCGACGCCATCATCGCGGGTCAGGACGCCGACGTGCCGCAGGGTGTCGACCTGCAATACGGCGTCGCCGCCGCGCTGGTGAGAAAGGCCGTGCAGGCTGCCGACAGCGGCAACGCCGCAACCATCTACGGCAACATCCTCAAATACGCGCACCGCTTCCCGCAGCGCGAGCTGGGGGTGATGCTGGTGTCCGACCTGCACCGGGCCGTCGGCCGGCCGCTGTTCGCCGTGCCCGAGTTCGCCAACTGGGCCAACAGCATCGCCGACCTGGTGCTTTACGAGCACTGACCGATGAGCGACGCCGACGACGCGCTGGCGCCCATCCTCACCAAGCTCGCCGCGGCGCGCACGCGGCTCATCATGGAGCGGCCGTTCCTCGGGTCGTTGGTGATGCATCTGCCGCTGAAACCCGCGCCCGAGTGGTGCAAGACCACCGGCACCGATGCGAAAGCCTTCTATTTCAATCCCGACTACATCGCCGGGCTCAATCTCGCGCAGACCCAGTTCGTGCTCGCGCACGAGGCGATGCATTGCGCGATGGGCCACGACCACCGCCGTCACGGCCGCATCAAGCGGCGCTGGGACGTGGCCTGCGAGCACGCGGTGAATCTGGTGCTGATCGAGGACGGCATGAAGCCGCCGCTCTACGGCATTCTGGCCGACCAGAACTTCATGACGCTGTCGGCCGAGGAAATCTACCCGCTGATCCCCGACGACACGCCGGAGGAATCCTTCGACGAACACCTGTTCGACAGCGAGAACGAAAGCGGATCGAGCCCCGACGAAAACCAGCGGCAGGACAACCCCGAGGCGGGCGAATCGGGCGGGCAAGGCAAGGAAGGCCAGAGCGAAGCCGAACAGCGCGAAGGCAGCGGCGGCCAGGCCTCGCAGAAGCCCGACCCGCTAAGCCAGGCTGAGCGCGAGGAACTCGCCGAGCAATGGAAGAACCGGCTCGCCGCCGCCGCGCAGGCCGCTCGCCAGGCCGGCAAGCTGTCGCAATCGATGATGCGCTGGGTCGACGACCTGCTAGCCCCCAGCCTGCCGTGGCGTGCGCTCTTGGCGCGTTTCTTCGCCATCAACCAGCGCGACGACTATTCCTGGCGGCGGCCCTCGCGGCGTGAAGGCGATGCGCTGTTGCCGCGCCTGTCGAGCGAGGGCCTGGAGGTGGTCGCGGCGATCGACACCAGCGGTTCGATCGCGGACGAAGAACTGCGCGAGTTC
>JAIWOS010000015.1 GCA_020217265.1 Thiobacillus sp.
ACCGCTGCTCGACTTGGGGGGGCGCACCCGGCTAACGAACAAGAAGCGCTGATTGGCGCTGAGGAAATGGGAACATGAGACCACACATGCTATTCGTTATGGCTGCGTTATTGCTCGCTGGCTGTGCTACGCCTCTCGGAAAAAATGGAAAAGAGGCGGCTCGCCAAGAATTGAATTCCACGGTATCTGCCCCAAATGCTCCACCATCACCGCCAGCTGCTGTCCAGCAGGCTGTCATGGAAGCTGTTCGCGCCCCTTCTCCCGCGGTCGCCGAGCCCCGTTTCAATCTTGCCGTCAATCATGCCAAGGCGTCCGAGGTTTTTATGGGCATGGTCACCGGCACTCCCTACAGCATGCTGGTACACCCGGATGTATCCGGCACGCTCACGCTCAATCTGAAGAACGTGACCGTGCCCGAGGCGATGGAAGCGATCCGCGCACTCTACGGCTATGACTACGAAGTACAAGGCCGCCGCATCATCGTGCCATCGCCAGCCGTGCAAACCCGCATTTTTCAGCTGAATTCGCTTGCGATGCAGCGTAAAGGAATGTCCGACATGCGTGTCGTGTCGGGTTCGGTGAGTCTGGCAGGGGGCAGCGGAGGGAGCACCTCCAGTGGAGCCTCCAGCGCTTCGCGCTCCCTAGAAACCAGCAGCATTCAGACCTCGACCGAGTCTAAATTCTGGGACGAAGTCTCCGCGGCATTGAAGGCCATCGTTGGCGAAGCCGGCAGCGTGGTCGTCAGCCCTCAGTCCGGCGTGGTCATTGTTCGGGCAGCACCGACGCAAATCAAACTGGCCGAGAATTTTTTACGTACCACCGAACTGATTGGCACGCGCCAGGTGATGCTCGAAGCCAAGATCATCGAGGTGCAATTGAATGATGGCTATCAGTCCGGTATCAACTGGTCGACGCTATTGGGCGACGGCAAGCTGGGGGTGGCTGTCAATGGCCTCAAGCCGGACAGCAGCACGATCGTCAACCCGCTTGGAACACTCAATTCCATGCTGACCGGCACGGTGCCGGGTAACCCCGGCAGTGTC
This sequence comes from Thiobacillus sp., assembly GCA_020217265.1. Classification (GTDB taxonomy): domain Bacteria; phylum Pseudomonadota; class Gammaproteobacteria; order Burkholderiales; family Thiobacillaceae; genus Thiobacillus. The sequence goes on from JAIWOS010000015.1 coordinate 1,044, forward strand.
TTCGGGCTGGCATTTAATGACGGTGATTTCGGCGCGATCATCAACCTGATGAAGAGTCAGGGCGCAGTTCACGTGCTATCCAGCCCGCGTATCGCCACGCTCAACAACCAGAAGGCCATACTCAAGGTGGGAACTGACGATTTCTTCGTGACCGAGATCACTGGCGGCACCGTCGCGACACCGACCACGCCTGCTACGCCGCCCAACATCGTGGTACAGCCGTTCTTTTCCGGTATAGCGCTTGACGTGACACCACAGATCGACGACAAGGACAATGTCACGCTACACGTACGTCCGTCGGTCAGCAACGTCAAGGAAAATCAGAAAGAAATCCGTTTGGGCGACCTTGGCAATTTCAGCCTGCCGCTCGCATCGAGCAGTATTTCAGAAACCGATAGCGTGGTGCGTATCAAAGACGGCCAGATCGTTGCCATAGGCGGTCTTATGCGTCAAGGTTACGATGACAGCAAGAATCGCCTGCCAGTACTGGGGGACATTCCCTATTTGGGGGAACTGTTCGGCAATACCCGCCAGTCGAGCGTGAAACGCGAACTGGTAGTGCTGATCAAGACCACGCTCATACGGAACGCCGGTGACTGGGGCAAAGACATGGAGTCGACCCAGCGCCGTTTCCAGGCCTACGATCTACCGGAGCCCACTTTTCGGCCATGACGGCGTGGTGGGGCCATTTCGGTCTTAGGGAGCCACCGTTTGGTCTTACTCCCGACACTACCTATTATTTTCCTGCTCAACCTCATACTGATGCACTTGAAACCCTGATTTATGCTTTGGCTGCAGGCGAAGGCTTTCTGGTTGTCGAAGGGGAAGTCGGAACAGGCAAGACACTGCTGCTGCGTCAATTGCTGTCTGCGCTGCCAGATGTTTGGCAGCCGGCTTTCATTCCCAATCCTAGTCTCGAACCGAGAGGCCTTTACGCTGCGATCGCGCTCGAATTCGGCTTGTCGTCTGCTGGAGAAAGTGAGGCGCTGCTGCGCCGCCTGCAACAGCATTTCATCAACCTTGCGCGACAGGAACGCCAGGCGGTCGTGTTGATCGACGAGGCGCAGGCAATGCCTGCCGGCACGCTTGAAGCGGTCAGACTGTTGACCAATCTTGAAACCGAGAAACGCAAGCTATTGCAGGTGGTACTGTTCGGCCAGCCGGAACTGATGGAGCACTTGAGCGAAAAACACACTAGACAAATTCTTACTCGCGTGAGTTTTCACGCTGGACTGAGGCCGCTCGATCCGTGGGAAGTTGCGTCTTATATCAAGCATCGCCTTGGTATAGCCGGAGCAAGCCGGACGATATTTACGCCATGGGCTAGCATGATCTTGTGGCTCGAATCGAGAGGTCTGCCCCGGTTGGTCAATATACTGGCGGGCAAATCCATGATGCTTGCATTCGGGCAGGGCCGTTGTCGCGTTGGCATGCAGCATGTGCTGGCGGCCGCGCGGGATACACACGCGGCCCGTCGTGCCGGTATCGGGCATAGGGGATGGTGGCTTCTGTTTGGCTGCGTGCTGGCTGGTGGCGCACTGGCCGGAGGTATGCTGCTGGCCAGAGGCTGGCCTTGAGGAGAGGGGACCAGCAATGAGTGTCATCAACCAAATGCTGCGCGAACTCGATGCGCGACAGCATGAAGGCAATACATCGCCCCCGGTAGCTGTTCTGCAAAAGCCAGCCCCTCGCCAATGGGGGGGGTTGTATCGGGTGGTGGCAGGATTGCTTCTGGCGGCATGTCTGGTCTGGTTTGCCTTGTGGTCAGGCACTTCGGGAAATACGGAACCCGCAAAGGCGAACTCTGGCGTGACTCAATCGCAGGCGTTCACGGGTGAGTTTAAGTCGACGGCACCAGCAGGTTCCCCGGCGATTGTTCAAATCGCGCAACAGGATGCTCATCCTGCTACGCGGGGGACGAATATGCGGCCTATCGCATCCGTTGCTGTGCAGAATGCATCGCGAAGTGAACGCCCGGTGCTTCCCAGTGCACGCGAGCATTCTTCGGACGTGGCTTCCAATCCTGAAACCGTTGCGCCGACAGCGGTAGCCGTCCAGCCAGAACAGATCAAACCGGGTGCCATCAATTCGGAAAGCGAAATCCGCCAACTTTTCGAAGAGGCCGAATTCGCCAATCGAAAGGGCGACAAGGATCTTGCGCGACAACTCTATCGCAAGGTGCTTCAACGCAATCCCGGATTGGAAGCGGCAAGCCTCGCTCTAGTGTCGCTTTTGCTTGAACATGGCGAGAAGGACGCTGCGATTGATGTGCTAAAAGCAGCCTATGCGCAAGGAACACGGCCTGAACTGGCAATAGCGATTGGCCGCCTGCTAGCTGAAAGCGGAGAGGATACGTCTGCATTGGACTGGTTGTTACGCGGGAAAGACGGTGCAAGCGCGGCCGATATGGCTTTGCAGGGGGCAATCCATGCCAGATTGCAGCAACACGGTCTAGCGATCAAGGCTTACCAGCTCGCCCTCAAGAAAGAACCTAGACAGGCCGGATGGCTGCTGGGGCTCGGTTTGTCGCTCGATGCGAATGGTCAAACAGAAGATGCCAGGACGGCTTTCAAGGGGGCGCTGGCATACGGCGCATTCAAACCTGAAGTGGTGAAATTCCTGCAAGAAAGAATTTCTCGCGAAACGCCCTGAACAAACGGGTGTTGCATGAAGGCAACGCGACGCTTGCGCCATTGAAGAAATTTAATAGATTGTGGTTTTCTTTTGCCGATTTGTTAGAATTCCGCGCGTCGGCTGGATCACAAGTCCCGGACCGATCACTGGTGTGGGTTTTTAATCGTATGTAAAGGGAAATCAAATGAAATATTCCGTTCTCCTGGCTGCTCTGCTGGCTGTTGCCATGACCGCTTGCGGCAAAAAAGAAGAAGCTGCTGCTCCGGCCGAAGCGCCTGCTGCTGAAGCGCCTGCTGCTGCTCCGGCTCCTGAAGCTGCTGCTCCGGCTCCTGAAGCTGCCGCCCCGGCTGCTGACGCTGCTGCTCCCGCTGCTGACGCTGCCGCCCCGGCTGCTGACGCTGCTGCTCCGGCCGCTGCTCCTGCTGCTCCCGCCGCCCATTAATTCCGGGCTTGGCATGGAAACCGGCCTTCGGGCCGGTTTTTTTACGCCTGCAGAAAGTGAAACAGCCGATCTGTTGCTTCGGCCAGCCTGGCAATCGGCTGGGTGTAAGCAAAGCGGAGGTGGTGTCTGGCCTGGTGGGTTCCGAAATCGATGCCGGGGGTGGTAGCGATTCCGGCGTCGTCGAGCAGGCGGTTGGCCAGATAATGGCTGTCGTCGCCGAAACGGCTGCAATCCGCATATAGGTAAAACGCGCCTTGCGGGGCCGTCGGAATGACGAAGCCGAGCTTGCGCAAAACGGGCAGGAAGTAGTCGCGGCGCTGGCGCAATTCGGACTTGCGGGCTTCCAGCATGGCCAGCGTATCGGGTTCGAAGGCCGCCAGCGCCGCGTGTTGCGCGGGCGTCGGCGCAGCCAGAAAAAGATTCTGCGCCAGCCGCTCCAGTGCCGGCACGGCCCAGGCCGGCGCGACCAGCCAGCCGAGCCGCCAGCCCGTCATCAGGAAATATTTCGAGAAGCTGTTGACGACGAAAACCTCGTCCCAGCCGGCGGCGCTGTGCTCGCCGCCGTCGTAGGTGAGCGCGAGATAGATTTCGTCGACGATGAGCGCGATGTTGCGCGTGTCGCACCAATCGCGGATGCGCGTCAACTCCTCGAACGGCAGCGTCGTGCCGGTGGGGTTGGAGGGGGTGGCAAGCAGCACGGCGCGGGTGGCCGGCGTGGCGTGGCGTTCGATCAGGGCGAGCGTCAACTGGAATCCGCTGCCGGCATCGACCGGCACCGATACGGCGCGTGCCTCGCAAAAGCGCGCAAAGTGACGGTTGCAGGGGTAGCCGGGGTCGGCCATCAGCACCTCGTCGCCCGGGCCGGTCAGCAAGCCAAGCGCGAGCAACAGCGCGCCCGAGGCGCCGGGGGTGACGATTACCCGGTTGGGGGCGACTTGGGCTTGCCAGCGCGATGCATGAAACGCTGCGATAGCCTCGCGCAGTTTCGGCAGTCCGAGCGCGCTGGTGTAGTGCGTATGGCCGTCGCGCAGCGCCCGTATGCCGGCCTCGACGATCGGTTCGGGCGTGGCGAAATCGGGCTCGCCGATTTCGAGGTGGATGACATCGCGTCCGGTCGATTCAAGCGCTTTCGCACGCGCCAGAATGTCCATCACGTGGAAAGGCGCGATGTCGCCTGCGCGGGCAGCGGTGGGCAGGGGCTTCATGTGGGGCGTCCCAGTCGTGCCAGCGGATCCTGGCGGTAGAACTGCTGCAGTTGCGTGTACACCGCGGGGTAGGTGTCGGCGAGCAGATCGGGGACTTCGAAGAACATTTCGGTGGTCACGGCGAAAAACTCGGCGGGGTTGGTGCTGGCGTAGGGATCGACGACGGTGTCTTCGTCCGCGTCGACGCGTGCGCACAAATCCTCGTAGGCGGCGCTGAACGCCCGCGCCCAGTCGGCGCGTTTCATGTCGCGATGCAGCGGCGGCAAGCCATTGGCGTCGCCGTTCAGCATGTCGAGCTTGTGGGCGAATTCGTGCAGCACGACGTTGAAGCCTTCGAGCTGGCCACTGGCCTCGACATCGGCGATCGACAGCACCAGCGGCCCGCCGTGCCACGATTCGCCGGCGAGGATGTCGCGGTACACGTGCACCACGCCGGCCTCGTCCATTTCCTCGCGCGGGCGCAGAAATTCGTCCGGGTAGAGGATGATTTCGCGCCAGCCGCGGTAGCTCGCCTCGTCGAGATGCAGCGTCAGGAGGCAGGCTTGCAATGCGACGGCGAGTTGCGTGGCGCGGTCCACCTCGGCACCGCCGGCGGCCGAGAACTGCTTGCCGGCGATGAGCAGACTGGCCTGTTCGCGCAGGGTGTGGCCTTCGGCCACGCTGAGACCGGCCAGAACCGGCAGGCGCGCGGCGGCGGCGTCGAATTCCCCGGCGGGAATCAGATGACGGCGCAGCGCGCGTTCGCGCTGCCAGCGGGCGAGCCAGTTCATTCGTCGTCGAGCAGGCGCACGGCCGTATCGCCCTGCGGGTGGTCGAGTTCCACCCGCTCGATCTGCGCGAAACGCTTCGTGATCTTGTCGCTCGAAATGCGCACTTCGGAGACGTCCTTGCTCGCCTGCTCGATGTGGGTGGCGAGCTTCTTCATGCGTTCGTCGAAGCGCGCGAAGTCCTTGGCCAGCTTGGCGAGCTCGTCCTTGATGACATGTGCCATGCGCCGCGTTTCCGAATCGCGGATCACCGCGCGCGCGGTGTTCAGCACCGCCATCAGCGTGGTCGGCGAGGTGAGCCAGACGCGCTTCTTCTGCGCGTGCTCGACCAGATCGGGATGGTGGGCGTGGACTTCCGCGAACACGGCCTCGGCGGGCAGGAACATCACCGCGCCGTCGGCGGTTTCGCCGGCGACGATGTACTTGGCGGCGATGTCGTCCACATGCTTCTTTACGTCGGCCTTGAACAGGCGGCGGGCGGCGTCGCGTTCGGCCGGGGCGAGCGTGTCGTCATACATGCGGCTGTAGTTTTCCAGCGGGAACTTCGAATCGACGCACACCGTGCCGGTGGGCTCGGGCAGGATCAGCACGCAGTCGGCGCGCGCGCCGCCCTTGAGCGTGTGCTGGAAGGCGTAGGCGTCGGGCGGCAGGCTGTTCCGCACCAGCGCTTCGAGCTGGATTTCGCCGAAGGCGCCGCGCGAACGCTTGTCGCCCAGGATCTCCTGCAGCGAGACGACGTTGGTGGCCAGCCCCTCGATCTTCTTCTGCGCCTCGTCGATCACCGCCAGCCGTGACATCACCGAAGTGAACGTCTCGTTGGTTTTCTTGAAGCCTTCGTCGAGCCGCTCGGCGACCTTGCCGGAGATTTCGTTGAGGCGGCCATCCACCGCTTGCGAAAGCTGCTGCACGCGCTCGCTGAACTGCATGGTCATGCCCTTCAGCGTGTCCTGCAGCAGGCCTTGCTCGGCGCGGCCCTGTTCGATCAGCTTTTCCAGCATAGCGGACTGGAACTGGCCGAACTGGCTGGTGACGGTTTCGCGCGTTTCGGCCAGGCGCTCAGTCTGGGCAACCTGCAAGGCAGTGAGCTGGGCCTGCATGCGGTCGGACTGCTGCGTGAGGCCCGCGTGCAGGTCGGTGAGGACAGCGCGGTGACGTGTCTCCATTTCCTGCGAGAGCAGCGCAGGCAGGTTGACATGATCGCGCCGCAGGCCTTGCAGGCGGAGGAGCAGCAAGAGGGTCAGAACCAGCACCAGCGCGAGGCCGAACAGCAAAGCGATATCGAAGGCAGACATGGGGCGATTTTACCCGTGGCCAGACCCGTTAGCCGGATGCCGGAAAAGAACAGCGTCTCAGACCGGCATCCGGTTCGGGTGGGCTGGCCGGATGCATGGAAATAGTTGGTGGAAGCAATCGGCAGAAGCACTAGTATTTAAGGGTGGCGCAAAGCCACGGTTACGATCGCTCGTGTCTTTTACTACGGAGAAAACATGAAAACACTGATGTTCCTGGCGGCTGGATTGAGTTTGTGCGCTGCCTCGGCGTGGGCCGCGCCCAACGGCGAGAAAACCTACAAGCAGGCCTGCATGGCGTGCCATGCCACAGGGGTGGCGGGTGCGCCCAAGCTGGGGGACAAGGCGGCCTGGGCCCCGCGCATCAAGCAGGGCAAGGCGGCGTTGTACCAGGCAGCGCTCAAGGGCAAGAACGCCATGCCCGCCAAGGGCGGCCAGATGAGCCTGGCGGACGCCGATGTCAAGGCGGCAGTCGATTACATGGTCGGAAAATCGAAGTAAGGCCGATGCCCACAGCAGCGGCATAAAAAACCCGGCACGTGCCGGGTTTTTTATGGAATCAACGACAGGGCCGCGATCGCGGCCCTCGTCGTTTTTGCGCAGGGCGGATTACGCCGCTTCGCGCGCCGCCTTCTTGCGCTCGTGCTCCTGCAGGTGGCGCTTCCTGATGCGGATCGACTTGGGCGTGATCTCGACCAGTTCGTCGTCGTCGATGAATTCGACCGCGGACTCCAGCGTGAGCTTGACCGGCGGCGTCAGGCGCACGGCCTCGTCGGTGCCGGAGGCGCGCACGTTGGTGAGCTTCTTGCCCTTGATCGGATTCACCACCAGGTCGTTGTCGCGGCTGTGGATGCCGATGACCATGCCTTCGTACAGCTTGTCGCCGGGGGAGACGAACATGCGGCCGCGGTCTTCCAGGTTCCACAGCGCATAGGCGACGGCCTCGCCGTTTTCCTGGCTCACCAGCACGCCGTTGTGGCGGCCGGGCAGGTCGGCCTTGATCGGGCCGTAGTCGTCGAACACATGGCTCATGAGGCCGGTGCCGCGCGTCATGGTCATGAAGTCGGACTGGAAGCCGATGAGGCCGCGCGCGGGGATGTGGTATTCGAGGCGGGTGCGGCCGTTGCCGTCGGATTCCATGTTGGTGAGTTCGCCGCGGCGGCGGCCGATTTCTTCCATGATGGCGCCCTGGTGCTCGTCTTCCAGGTCGATGGTGAGGTTTTCGTACGGCTCGCACTTCTCGCCGTTGATCTCCTTGTACACCACGCGCGGCTTGGCGACGGCGAGTTCGAAACCTTCGCGGCGCATGTTCTCCAGCAGGATGGTAAGGTGCAGCTCGCCGCGGCCCGAGACGCGGAACACGTCGGCGTCGCCGGTGTCCTCGACGCGCAGCGCGACGTTGGTCAGCAGCTCTTTCTGCAGGCGGTCGCGGATCTGGCGGCTGGTGACGAACTTGCCTTCGGTGCCGGCGAGCGGCGAGGAGTTCACCATGAAGTCCATGGTCAGCGTGGGTTCGTCCACCGAGAGCATGGGCAGGCCGACCGGATTGTCGCGGTCGCAGATGGTGACGCCGATGCCGATGTCGTCGAGGCCGGAAATGATGATGATGTCGCCGGCTTCGGCTTCCGCCACTTCGATGCGGTCGAGGCCCTTGAAGCCAAGCACCTGGTTGATGCGGCCGGTGGCGACCTGCTCCTCGTGGTTCATCACCGCGACGTTCATGCCGGGCTTGATGCGGCCGTTTAACACGCGGCCGACGCCGAGACGGCCGGTGTAAGTCGAGTAGTCGAGCGCGGCGATCTGCAGTTGCAGCGGCGCGTCGGCCGAGCCGGGCGGGGTGGGCACATGCTTCAGCACGGTTTCAAACAGCGGCACCATGTCGGCGGCAGCGCCGCCGTGCGAGGGCGCGTCCTTCAGGTCGAGGCACGCCCATCCATTCAGGCCCGAGGCGTAGATGATGGGGAAATCGAGCTGCTCGTCGGTGGCGCCGAGCTTGTCGAAGAGATCGAAGGTCTGGTCCACCACCCAGTCCGGCCGCGAGCCGGGGCGGTCGACCTTGTTGATGACGACGATGGGGCGCAGGCCGAGCGCGAGCGCCTTCTTGGTGACGAAGCGGGTCTGCGGCATCGGACCTTCGACCGCGTCGACCAGCAGCACCACGCCGTCGACCATGCCGAGCACGCGCTCGACCTCGCCGCCGAAGTCGGCGTGGCCGGGGGTGTCGACGATGTTGATGTGGTACTCGCCGTAGGTGATCGCGGTGTTCTTCGCCAGGATGGTGATGCCGCGTTCCTTCTCCAGGTCGTTCGAGTCCATCACGCGCTCGTCGACCGCCTGGTTGTCGCGGAACGTGCCGGATTGTTTGAGCAGCTGGTCGACCAGCGTGGTCTTGCCGTGGTCGACGTGCGCGATGATGGCGATGTTGCGAAGCTTGCGGGACATGATGGAACCCAGTTCGGGGAAAACCGGGCATTATACCAGACCGCAGCGACGCCGCCGTGGCGGGCGCGATCAGGGAAACGCCTGCAGATATTCCCGGCTGGCGATCAGTTTGGCCCAGGCAAGCGGACTCCAGCCCGCATCGGCGTACACCGCGGCGACGATGACCGCGGCGGCGGTCACGACCGGCGGAACCAGCAACAGCCAGGCTGTCTCGCGGCGGCCCTGCGTGGCAATGTGTTCTTCGGGCCAGACTGCGGGGGGCGGTCGTAGCCAGGCGCGCCACAGGATGGGCAGGAAGTAGGCGGCATTCAGCAGACTCGACGTCCACAGCACCGCGACCACCCAGTCCATGTCGGCGGCGCGGGCGCCATCCATCAGCCAGGCCTTGGAAACGGCGCCGGCGGTAAAGGGCGCGCCCATCATGCCGAGCGCGCCGATACTGAACGCGAGCGTGGTGAGCGGCATGCGGCGCCCCACGCCGTTCATCTCGCTTACCTTGTGGATGCCGAGCGTTTCCGCGTAGTTGCCCGCACAGAAGAAGAGCGTGATCTTCATGATGCCCTGGTGCACCAGATGCACGACGCCGCCCACCGTGCCGACGGGGCCGAAGAGTGCCACGCCGAGTGCGATGTAGGACACCTGGCTCACGGTGGAAAAGGCGAGCCGCTTCTTGAGGTCGTCCTGGAACAGCGCGCGAAGGCTTCCCCAGACGATGGTGAGCGCAGCCATCACCGCAAGCGGCAGCAACAGGCCGAGCGACTGCGCGTATTCCACGCCATACACTTCGTAGACCACGCGGATGATGCCGAACGCACCGGCCTTGACCACGGCCACCGCGTGCAGGAGCGCGGACACCGGCGCGGGCGCGACCATCGCCTGCGGCAGCCAGCCGTGCAGCGGCACGAGGGCGGCCTTCACCCCCACGCCGGCGATCAGCAGCAGGAAGATCGCCTGCACCTGCCAGCTTGCGGCACTGTTCAGCGCGGCGAGGTAGCCGCCGTGGGCGAAATCCTGCGTGCCGGCAAGGCCGTGCAGCCAGGCGATGCCGGCGAGCAGCACCGCGCCGCCGCCGAGGGTGTAGCCCAGATACACCATGCCGCCCTTCATCGCCTTGTCGGTGCCGCGGTGCACGACGAGCGGGAAGGTCGCGAGCGTGAGCAGTTCGTAGAACACGAAGAAGGTGAAGAGGTTGCCGGCCATGGCGATGCCCATGGTCGCGGTCACGCACAGGCTGAAAAAGCCGAAGAAGCGGCTGCGGTGCGGCGCGCCTTCCAGATAGCCGATCGCGTAGAGCGTAGTGAACAGCCACAGCACCGTCGAGAGCGAGACGAACAGCAGCGCCAGCGCGTCGGCCTTGAACACCAGCTCGATGCCCGGCAGCACGGTGTGGCGGAAGATGTAGTTCTCGCCAGTTGCCACGCCGGCGAGCAGGATACCGACGAAGGCGAGCTTGGCGAGCGCCCCGGCGAGGTTGAGCGTGGTGCGGATGCCGATGCGCGATTCGGGCAGCGCGAAGATCACCAGCCCCGGAAGCAGCGAGGAAGCGATCACCGCGAGCGGCAGGAGTTCATTCGCCGTCATTTCAGCCCCCGCCCACCAGCCTGACGAGTTCGACCCCACGCAGTCCCAAAAGCACGCTCGCCAGCGCGAGCACGAAAGCCGTCCACGCCAGGGTGCCCGAAACCGGGGCGAAGCCGCTGTCGACTGCGGGCTGCATGAAGGCGAGCTTCAACACGCGGAACACGTAGGCCGCGGCAAGCAGCCCGCCCAGAATGATGAGCACGATCCAGTGCCAGGCTCCGGCCGCGAACGCGGCCTCGATCAGCATCCACTTGGCGAGAAAGCCGCCCGAGGGCGGCAGCCCCATGAGCGAGACGCCGGCGAGCGCAAAGGCGGCGAGCGCGAGCGGCGCGTGGTGCGCGGCGCCCGAAAGCCCCGCCAGCGTGTCGCGCCCC
>JAIWOS010000086.1 GCA_020217265.1 Thiobacillus sp.
GCAGCGCGCACCTGCGGCTTCGGCGGTTCGGCGTAGGCCAGCTTCACCATGTCGCGCAGGGCGCGCGCGGCGCAGACCCGGCGCGCGAGTTCGGGGTCGGACTGCATGTGCACGGTCAGCAGCTCGCGTTCGGCCACATCGAGCTCGCCATCGACGAAGGCATGCAGGGTTTCGTCGGACACGATGGAATTCATTTCACTCTCCTCAGGGCCGCACGCGCAGGCGTCTGGCGCATCGTGCGGTCCAGAATGATTTTGAGGCCGGCGCGCGCACGCGACAACCGGCTCATCACGGTGCCCACCGGAATATCAAGAATCCGGGCGACTTCGGCATAGCCGAATTCCTCCAGGTCGACCAGGGTGAGCACCTGGCGCTGGCCCATCGGCAGGCGCGCGACGGCTTCGCGCACGCAGGCGATCACCTGTTCGCGGTCGCAGCATGCCTCGGGGGTGTCGGCTGCAGATTCGAGCGCATCTTCCCAGTCGTCGACGTTGTCGAAGTCGCGCCGTGCGCGCAAATGGTCCATCCAGCAGCGATGCATGATCGCCACCGCCCAGGCCTTGAGCGCGGCGACCTCCCGCAACTGGGCACGCTGCGTCCAGGCCTTCGACAGCGCCTCCTGCACGAGATCGTCGGCCAGTGCCGTGTCGTGGCACCAGGCGTAGGCGATGCGGTACAGCACAGGCCGCAAGGATTCCAGGTCAGGGCGAAAAGCGCCGAACAGCGCGGAGGTAATCATGCTCATGCCCGTGATGACGTTGTGACTAGTGCTTTTATTCCAGAAAACTTTCGTGCCGGAAATGGAATAAGCATGCCGGCGGCAGCGTCTTCTCCAACAGCTTGCCCTGCTTCAGGCAAGCGCAAAAACCAGAGTTATAACGGAGATCGCCATGAACACAGCGCTGCCCACTGCATTCGCCTTTGCCCTGTTATCCACGTTTGCCGCCGGCACGCCTGCCACGAGCGCGGCAGCGCCCGTAGAGGCGGCGGCGCCTGCCGCCCCGGAAGAAAAGGTCGTCTACCACGTCAACGACAGCGAATACGCCATGATCGCGCTGCGCAACGTGCAGAACCATCTCGACGCCAGCAAGGACGCGCATATCGTCGTCGTCACGCACGGCAAGGGCATCGACTTCCTGCTCAATGGCGCGCAGGACAAGAACGGCAACCCGTACAAGCCCGTCGTTCAGTCGCTCAAGGACAAGGGCGTCGATTTCCGCGTCTGCAACAACACGCTGAAGAGCCGCAAGCTGGACGCCGGCGCGGTCATTCCCGAAGCCCGCATTGTCCCGTCCGGCGTGGCCGAGATCGGACGCCTGCAGGCGGTGGAAGGGTATGTCTATCTCAAGCCCTGAGCGCCAGCCTGCCGCTATTTCAATAATCCCCAACGGAGGAGATCGCATGAAACGCAAAACCGTCGCCACTCTGATGCTCGCCGCGCTGCCCATCGGCGCGCACGCAGCCAACTGGCTGCAATTGCAGGGCAACGAACCGAAAGACACCGGTTACTACAAGCTCTGGGGGTTTTTCCAGCCAACCTACACTTATATCGACGCCGACCCGATCCGGGGACTGGGCGGGGCCGCGGCGCCCTTCAACGGCCAGCTCACCGCGGCCAACCGAGTCGGCCCGCGGCTCGAAGACAATGAGGCTTTCCAGTTCAACCGCGCCCGACTGGGCGTGCGCGGCAACATCATTCCTGAAAAGATCAACTACTTTTTCCTGACGGAATTCGGCAGGAACGCGATCACTTCGGAGCGCGATACGGCGATCACGGACGCCTCCGTGACTTTCAACTACATCCCGGGCGCCCGCATCCGTGCCGGCCTGTTCAAGCTGCCGACCAGCGAGGAAGCCCTGGTCGCCGTCCACACGTCGTTCCCCTACGTGTATTTCAGCAACGCGGCGACCAGCCTGCTGATCGAAACCCAGTACCGTTCCACCGGCGCGGTGAATTCGAGCGGCGCTTCCAACGGCGCAGCCGACAGCGGCGGTTCGGGCTTCCGCGACATCGGCATCCAGGTGTACGACTGGTTCAACCAGGGGCCCTGGGAGTATTCCTACGCCCTCATGGTGTCCAACGGCGGGGCGATCGACCAGCTCTACGACAACAACGGCAGCAAGGACATCACCGGCCGCCTGCAGGCCGCCTACATCTTCAACAAGAGCAAGGGACCGAACCGCGAGGACGCTTCGGTGTGGGTCTGGCACCAGAACGGCGAGCGCACGTTTGGCGGGCGCGATTTCGACCGCATCCGCGAAGGCGTCGGCGCACGCATCCAGAAAGGCCCGTGGCGCGCCACCGCCGAATACCTGCGCGGCGAAGGCATGATCGTCGCCGGCCCCAACCCGCCCTTCCCCGGCCAGCCGGTGCAGATCGGCCTCAACGACAAGGCCGACGGCTGGTACGTGGAAGGCGGCTGGCGCTTTCACAAGGACTGGGAAGTCGACCTGCGCTTCGACACCTTCGACCGCCTGACCGAAACCGCCGCGCTGGAACGCAAGTTCGACACCACGACGCTGGGCGTCAATTGGTACGCCTACAAGAACACCCGCGTCACCTTGAACTATGAATGGCGGACGATGGAGGTCAGCAACCCGTCGGCAATCCCCGCCGGCGTGCAACTCAACAACGCCAACCTGGTGGCCGACAACCTGGGCGACCGCGCCAGCCTTCAGGTCACCTGGTTCTTCTGAACCGAACTCCTCCTTGCGCGGCCGCAAGGCCGCTTTTTTTTTTGCCTGGAGAACGCGGCGTAACGTCAGGCCGGGCGGATGAAGTGCTCGCGGTAGTATTTCATCTCGTCGATGGATTCGTAGATATCCGCCAGCGCCTCGTGCTTGCTGGACTTCTTGAAGCCCTCGGCGAGCCCCGGCCGCCAGCGCTTGGCCAGCTCTTTCAGCGTGCTCACGTCGAGGTTGCGGTAATGGAAGAACGCCTCGAGCTGCGGCATGTAGCGCGCCAGGAAGCGCCGATCCTGGCAGATGGAGTTACCGCACATCGGCGAGGTTTTCGGCGGCACGTGCTGTTTCACGAAGGCCAGCATCTGCGCCTCGGCGTCGGCTTCGGCAAGCTGCGAGGCCTTCACCCGATCGATCAGGCCGGATTTGCCGTGGGTGCCCTTGTTCCAGCTGTCCATCGCGTTCATCACCTCGTCGGACTGGTGCACCACCAGCACCGGACCTTCGGCCACGGTGTTGAGGTCGGCGTCGGTGACGACGATGGCCAGTTCGATGATGCGGTCGGTATCGGGCGAAAGACCGGTCATTTCCATGTCAATCCAGAGCAGATGGGTGGGGTTCGTCGCCATGAGGAAATTCCGTAGTGAAGAGGCGGCATTTTCGCATAGACCCTGCCCAGCGCGGGGTAGCGCAAGCACGGGCGAGCCGCCATAATTCCCGCATCGCGTTCAGGAGACCCGCCATGAAAATTCCGTACCTGCTACTGGTCGCGGCCTTCTCGGCCGCAGGCACGCACGCCGCCCCGTTCGACAAGGGCGACCCCAAGGCCGGCAAGGCCCTGCTCGAAAAAGCCTGCATGAGCTGCCACATCAACATGTTCGGCGGCGACGGCAGCAAGATCTACACCCGCGCCGACCGCAAGGTGAAAACACCGCAACAGCTTGCCGCCCGCATCTCGGGCTGCAACGCCAACACCGGCGCCGGCTGGTTTCCGGACGACGAGCTGAATGTCGCCGCGTATCTCAACCAGCAGTACTACAAGTTCAAGTAAGCGCTGCTTTCAAACAAGGACATGCCATGACCACCATCGTCGAAGAACTCGTTCGCAAGAAGTGCGCACCCTGCGAGGGCGGCGTTGCCGCGATGACCGATGCGCAGATCGCCCCCATGCTGAAAGGCCTCTCCGGCTGGACGCGCGACGGCGTCAAGATCGTCAAGGAATACAAGTTCAAGGACCACTACCAGGCGCAGGCCTTCACCAATGCCGTGATGTGGGTGTCGCACCGCGAAGACCACCATCCCTACCTCGTGGTCGGCTACAACACGGTGAAGGTCGAGTACTGGACGCACGCGATCGACGGCCTGTCGGAAAACGACTTTATCTGCGCGGCCAAGGTCGACGCGCTGTTCGAGATTTAGTCTTCAAGATCGATCCTTGCCCAACCGTAAATTCAGGCATTTCCCTGCAATCAGGACGGGTATATGGACTGGATGGAGATCATCGGCGCGCACGTCATGTGGAAACAGCGACTGGCTGCCTTGCTCGCGGGCGAAAGCGCGGAAAATCTGGACGCAGAGACGATCAGGCTGGACGACCGCTGCGCGCTGGATATACGGTGACGGGGCCACCATGCAGGATTTGTCACGTTTCGAGGAAGTCCGTGAACTGCACGCCCAGTTTCATCGCTACGCGGCAGACGTGGTGCAGCTCCATGCCGCGGGGCAAACCGATCAGGCGCGGGCCCTGCTGAACGGCGAATATTCGAAACTGTCCGAGCGGCTCAAGCATCGCCTCATCGGCCTGTCGCAACAAGTCAAGGCTGCCGGCGGGGTTCCACGATTCTGAACACCGAGACCGGCGAGGTCATCGCCGCGCACAGCCGGCGCTTCATCGTCGAAACCGCACACGGCCCCCTGCCCTGCCTGGTGAAGGGCCGGCACCTGCAGGTGGTCTGCGGCGACCGCGTCGAATTCCGCCGCGACGGTCATGCAGGCGTGATCGAGTCCGTGCTGCCGCGCAGCTCGCTGCTGTATCGCTCCGACGCCTTCAAGACCAAGGCCATCGCCGCCAACGTCACCCAGCTTGCCGTGGTGGTGGCCGCGCGGCCGAGCTTTTCGCTGGAACTGGTGCAGCGCTGCCTCCTCGCCGCCGAGGACCAGGGCATTGCCAGCCTTGTCGTCCTCAACAAGGTCGACCTGCCCGAAACGCCGGCCGCGCGCGCGCGTCTGGCGCCGCTCGCGCGCATCGGCTACCGCTGCGTCGAACTGTCGGCGCTGGATGATCCGGCGCCGTTGCGGCCAGCGCTGGCGGGCCACACGACGCTGATGATCGGGCAATCGGGCATGGGCAAGTCGACGCTGGTCAACGCCCTGTTTCCCGACGCGCACGCCGAGACCGCCGAGTATTCCGTGGCGCTCGACAGCGGGCGTCACACGACCACCCACACCCGGCTGCACCGGATCGACCCCGATACTGCGCTGATCGATTCCCCGGGACTCCAGGAATTCGCCCTGCAGCACCTCGACGCCGACGCGCTGGCGCACGCCTTCGTCGAATTCCGGCCTTTCCTCGGCCACTGCCGCTTCCGTGACTGCAAACACGAGAGCGAACCCGGCTGCCGCCTGATCGAGGCTGCCGAGGCGGGCGAGATCGACCCCGCCCGACTCGCCCTCTTCCGCCAGCTGCGGCGCGCCCAGCACAAGGCGGCGCAGAAGCTATAAAACAGGCAGGCACATTTTCGGGAGACGGCCATGAAAATCCTGTCGACCCTTGGGGTGGCGCTCTGGCTGGCGCTTGTCCTGCCCGTGCATGCCGCCGGGAAATGGGTGCAGACGCCCTACCAGCCCCCCAAGGTGATGTTCGAGTTCTATTTTGACGATCCGCAGAAGATCGGCAGCGCGCTGTTCTGGGTGCGCGCCCTGATGAACCCGCTGACCGAGGCGCCCTACAACTACCCGCCCGAAGATTTTTCCATCGTGGTGGTGATCCACGGCACCGAAATCGTCACGGTGGCGAAGAAGAACGAGGCGAAGTATCAGGAGGTGGTCGACCGCATGCGCTACTACGCCGACCTGGGGGTGAAATTCAAGGTGTGCGGCCAGGCCGCCGAGGACTTCGGCTACGCGGTCAAGGACTTCCAGGACTTCATCGAGGTCGTTCCCAACGCCATCACCGAACTGGCGCACTGGCAGCAGCAGGGTTACGCGCTCATCGTGCCCAACATCATGAGCAAGAAGATCGATATCGAGTCGATCCGGTAGCGTTCAACGGTCCACTTTCATTTGCAGGTTTAGTATCACAGGGAGGCAAGGGAGGAAGGGGAGGCATTCTTCTCCCTAACCTCCCATGCCTCCCTGTTAAATCATCTACGGTCTGGCGCGCTTACTCCGGCCAGTGCTTGATGTAGCGCTTCAAGAGGCTGTTCTCGAAGTTGGCTTCCTTGAGGCACGCGCGCGCCACGTCGTGGAAGGAGATGATGCCGAGGAGCTTGTTGCCGTCGAGGATGGGCAGGTGGCCGATGTGCGACTTGGTCATCACGTCGCGCGCATAGTCCAGCGAGTCGTCGGCGTTGGCGACGACGGGTTCGGTGACCATGATGGTGGACACCTGCGCGTCCTTCAGGTCGCAGCCCTGGCTGACCATGCCCTGCACCACGTCGCGCTCGGTGAGCAGCCCGACCATTTCGTCGTTCTGCATCACCACCAGCGAGCCGACCCCCAATTCGACCATCTTGCCGACCGCGCTCTGCACGGAATCGGTGGGCGCGATGCTGTAGATGGTGTCGCTCTTCAGGGTGAGGATTTCGCGAATCTGCATGGCTGTCTCCGGATCGGCTGTGCTTGGAAGCGAATCATAAAGGGGACATCAGGCTCTGACCAGACCGGCCTCGACCCTGGCGCGCGCCTCGGCCCCCTGCAAGGCCTCGATGAGCGTGAGTGCGAAATCCATCGCCGTGCCGGGGCCGCGCGAGGTGATCACCGTGCCGTCGGCCACCACCGGCGCCGCGCTGACATTCACGCCGGGCGGATTCAGCGCGTCGAGAAAGCCCGGATAGCTGGTCGCCTGCCGTCCAGCCAGCACCCCGGCTTCCAACAGCACGGTCGGCGCGGCGCAAATCGCAGCCGTGTACTTGCCGGCCGCGGCCATGCGCCGGACGAGGTCTAAGATGCGCGGATCGTCCTTGAGATGGGCAGCGCCCGGCATGCCGCCGGGCAGCACCACCATGTCGTAGCTGTCCTGCAGGGCGACGTCGAGCGTCACGTCCGGCACCAGCTGCACGCCGCGGCTGGCGCGGACGATGCCGGGCTTCAGACCTGCCGTCGTCACCTCGATGCCAGCTCGGCGCAACAGGTCGATGATGGTGACGGCTTCGAGTTCTTCGCAGCCGTCCGCCAGGGGAACCAGAACCTTGGCCATGCTCGTCTCCCGAAAACTTCAGTCGCGGAAATTCTGGAACTGGAGCGGGAAGTCGGTGATGCTCTTTCGCACCAGCGCAATGGTTTCCTGCAACACGTCGCGCTTGGCGCCGGACACGCGCACCGAGTCGCCCTGGATGCTCGCCTGCACCTTGAGCTTGCTGTCCTTGATGCATTTGACGATCTTCTTCGCCAGCTCGGTTTCCACGCCGGTTTTCACCGTGACGCTGCGCTTGACCTTGTTGCCGGACACCTTCTCCACGCTGCCGACGTCGAGGCATTTCACGTCGACCCCGCGCTTGGCGAGCTTCTGCGCGAGGATGTCCTGCACCTGGTCGAGCTGGAATTCGGTATCGGCAAAGAGCGTCAGCACGTAGTCGGCCTGCTCGACGCGCGCGTCCGAGCCCTTGAAGTCGAAGCGCGTTGAGACTTCCTTGTTGACCTGGTCGACGGCGTTGCGCACTTCCTGCTTGTCCACTTCGGACACGATATCGAAACTCGGCATGAATCAGCTCCCTTGATCCAGAACGTGAACCTCGAGCGGCGGCCCGGATTCGTCGTGAAACTCGCACGCCGCCAGCACGCCCAGCCGGGCCACTTCACCCGCGTCTCGCGCGGGGTCGGCATACGCTGCGAACATCGTGCCCAGCGCATACGGGCTGCCCGAACCGTAGGCGTAGAACTTCGAGAACTCCTGCACCGTGCGATGCGCCGACACGCCGAAGATGCCATGGCGGTTGGCGATCAGCACGTCCATGCGGGACGATTCGAGCTCATCTTCCTTGTCTTCCTCGGCCTGCAGGAAGTAGGTGTCCTTCAGCACGCCGTGCAGGGTGTTCCACACGCGGAAAATTTCCGCCGGTGTGGTGAGCGCAGGCGGCGATTCCAGCCCGGAGAAATAGTCCGCCAGAATCAGGTGCGCCGTCGCGGTGCCGGTGATTCCCAGGAAGCTGCCGCCCACCCGGATGATCTTGTGGTGGTTGACGATGTAATCGGCCGACTCCTTGCCGCCGCCCCACTTGGTCAGCGTGTCGGCGGCGATGGCGATGCGGCCGTTCTTCTTGACGACGGTAACGGTGGACATTCGCGCAATCAGCCGAAGTGGCAGACGTAGTGGTAGGGCTCGCCCGTCACCTCGATGTCAAAGCTGGAATTGGCGGGAATGCTGAACGACTGGCCTTCGGGGCAGGTTTTCCAGTCTTCGCCCTTGAGCCGGTAACGGCAGCTGCCAGCAACGGTCTCCATGATCTCGGGCGCGCCGGTGTTGAAGGTGAGCGTGGCCGGCAGGATCACGCCGACCGATTTCTTGGTGCCGTCAGCAAGCGTGATGGTGTGCGACACGCACTTGCCGTCGAAATAGACGTTGGCTTTTGCGACGACTGAAACGTTATTGAATTGGCTCATGGTTTCGAAGGGGGCAGTTCAGTTTTTACGGTAAGGAATTTCGACGGAATCGAGCATGGGATAGTGTTTTGCATTGAGCGTAACCAGCGTCAACTTGGCAAGCATGGCGGTCGCGGCGATGAGTGCATCGTTCAGGCCAACACCGTGTGATGCCCGGTAATCGCGTCGCCACA
Source organism: Thiobacillus sp. (assembly GCA_020217265.1). GTDB lineage: Bacteria > Pseudomonadota > Gammaproteobacteria > Burkholderiales > Thiobacillaceae > Thiobacillus. The sequence goes on from JAIWOS010000086.1 coordinate 8,676, forward strand.
GTCCGCCACGTTCGGCAATCTGCATCGATACCGGATGCATTTGGCACACGGCGAGCGTCTGGCCCAACACCGCACGCTCGTTTTCACGGATGCCAGCGTACAACTCTGCGACGGTGATCGTGGACAAATGCAGCGGCAGATCAAGCGTCTGCATGTATGCCACCGCCTGCGGCTGGCCGCGCAGAAAGTCGATCATCACATCGGTATCGACCAGTACCGCCACCTCAGAAACGCTCCGACTCCGCACGCAGGTCAGCGAGTTCGGGTAAATCGGTGCGGTCGCGCCACAGCCCCGCCGCCGCCATCAGCGCTGCGCGCTGTGATTGCGGGCTGGTCTCGGCGAGAAAGCGATCGATCGCCTCGCGGATCAGCTCACTCTGGCTCCGCCCGGACGCCGCCGACAAGGATCGCAACGCGTCCTGCTCGGCTTGAGTGAGATAAATTTGAGTACGGTTCATGGCGAAACCCATGCAATGTATATTAGCAATGTATATTCACCCACTCTGGGTGTCAACGTTGCTCGCCGGGCAACCCCGCTCGGCGCAAGACACATGGGGCCCTCAATCGTGGCCTGCCCGATTCCTGAGTGCCTGCCGTAAACGCCCCGGATTCTGGCGATCGTGTCCGGATTCAGACCATTGGGCATGGTCAGCCTTGAAGCGAATTCATCTTGATCAGTTCCAGCGTCCTGGTGAAACGGGCGAGGCGTTGCTGTCAGCGGATGTCGCATTCACTCATGGGAGGCGTGCCGGATCTTGTTGGCCCTCAACGCCTGCCCCCATGTCCCCTCCAAGCTCGATCATCACCGGCATCACCGCTTCGACCGCCGCGATTTACTCGGGGCTAAGCACGCACTTCGCCGCCAGCGTGAACTGGAGCGCGTAGCCCATCATCTGAGGCTTCGCGCCGCCGGTGTATTTCCTGATCGACTGCCCGCCACAGCCCGGCGAGCTCTGCGGCGCGCCGGCCGGAGAGGCCGTGCAGGCGCAGGAACGCGCGTATCTGCTCGGGCGTGGGTGGGGTGTAGGTCATTGTTACTCGTTCCTCGTCTGGAGCGAAAAAAGCCTAGACCCATCGAGGAGTAAAGATCTACCGATCGCTTGGCACCAGGAGAAGGGATAAGTCACCAGGCGTCAACTCACCGCTTATGCAACTTCGCTGCAATCCGCATTCTGAGCGCGTTGAGCTTGATGAAACCGCCAGCATCTTTTTGATCGTAGGCGCCAGCATCGTCTTCAAATGTCGCAATCGTCGAGTCGAACAGCGAATCGGTCTTCGAATCGCGGCCGACGACGATGACGTTGCCCTTGTAGAGCTTGAGCCGC
>JAIWOS010000087.1 GCA_020217265.1 Thiobacillus sp.
ACGGTGCCGTTGACGTGCTGCTGGGTGTGGTCGATCAGCACCTGCAATGCCTTGCGTTCGGGGCTCCACCAGTAACCGTTGTAGATCAGGCTCGCGTAGCGCGGCATCAGGTCGTCTTTGAGATGCGCGACTTCGCGGTCGAGCGTGATCGATTCGATGGCACGGTGGGCTTTCAGCAGGATGGTGCCGCCGGGGGTTTCGTAGCAGCCGCGCGATTTCATGCCGACGTAGCGGTTTTCCACCAGGTCGAGCCGGCCGATGCCGTGCTTGCCACCGATCTGATTCAGCTTCGCCAGCACCTCGTGGGCGCGCATGCCAACGCCGTCGATGGCGACGACATCTCCCTTCGCGTAAGTGAGCGTGACGTATTCGGCCGCGTCGGGTGCCTTTTCCGGCGACACCGTCCAGCGCCACATGTCTTCCTCGGCTTCGGCGTTCGGATCTTCGAGATGTCGGCCTTCGTAGCTGATGTGCAGCAGGTTGGCGTCCATCGAGTACGGCGAGCCGCCCTGGCGGTGTTTCATGTCGATGGGAATGCCGTGGGTTTCGGCGTAGGCCAGCAGTTTTTCGCGCGAGAGCAGATCCCACTCGCGCCAGGGTGCGATCACCTTGACGTCGGGTTTCAGCGCGTAGGCGCCGAGTTCGAAACGCACCTGGTCGTTGCCCTTGCCGGTGGCGCCGTGGCAGATGGCGTCGGCACCGGTTTCGTTGACGATCTCGATCAGGCGCTTGGCGATGAGCGGGCGCGCGATCGAGGTGCCGAGCAGGTACTCGCCTTCGTACACGGTGTTGGCGCGGAACATGGGGAAGACGAAGTCGCGCACGAATTCCTCGCGCAGGTCGTCGATGTAGATCTGTTCGGGCTTGATGCCGAATTGCAGCGCCTTCTGCCGCGCGGGTTCGAGTTCCTCGCCCTGCCCCAGGTCGGCGGTGAAGGTCACCACTTCGCACTGGTAGGTATCCTGCAGCCATTTCAGGATGACCGAGGTGTCGAGACCGCCGGAGTAGGCGAGGACTACTTTCTTGATGTCGCTCATGCGTATTGCTCGTGAATTAATGGGTGGAACCGGATTGATTCTTGTCGATGACTTCGACCATGCCGGGGAAGCCGCCGACCTTGAGGATGTCGAGATTGGCCTTCTGGCTGGCCTTTTCGATTTCGATGCCGACCACGCGGCCGTCCGCCGACAGGTTGAGCACGATGCCTTCGTGCGCTTCCCACGCGTGGTCGGGGTTTTCGGGGGTGATTTCAATGTACAAGGAATCCATGTCCTTGAAGTACGCGATGTTCATCAGCTTTCCACTTTCCCCAGCAACAGGTATTCCATCAAGGCCTTCTGCACGTGCAGACGGTTCTCCGCTTCGTCCCACACCACCGACTGCGGACCGTCGATGACCCCGGCCGTGACTTCCTCGCCGCGATGCGCCGGCAGGCAGTGCATGAACAGCGCGTCCGGTTTGGCGACCTTCATCATGTCCTCGTCCACGCGCCAGTCGGCAAACGCCGCCTTGCGCGCCTCGTTCTCGGCTTCGAAACCCATGCTCGTCCACACGTCGGTCGTCACCAGGTCGGCGTCGCGGCAGGCGTCCATCGGGTCGGCAAAACTCTCGAAATGATCGGTGCCATACAGGTTGGCGCGCTCTGGCTCGACCTCGTAGCCCGGCGGGGTGGACACGTGCACGTTGAAATCGAGCACCTCGGCCGCCTGCAGCCAGGTGTTGCACATGTTGTTCGAATCGCCGACCCAGGCCACGGTCTTGCCCCGGATCGAGCCGCGATGCTCGATGAAGGTGAAGATGTCGGCGAGGATCTGGCAGGGATGGTATTCGTTGGTGAGCCCGTTGATCACCGGCACCCGCGAATGCCGGGCAAAACGCTCGATGATGTCCTGCTCGAAGGTACGGATCATGACGATGTCGACCATGCGCGAGATGACTTCGCCGGCATCCTCCACCGGTTCGCCGCGCCCGAGCTGGGTGTCGCGCGTGTTGAGATAGATCGCGCTGCCGCCCAGCTGGTGCATGCCGGCTTCGAACGAGAGACGTGTGCGCGTCGAGCTTTTCTCGAAGATCATCGCCAGCGTGCGGTCGACCAGCGGATGGTAGGGCTGGTAGCGCTTGAAGCGCGACTTGATCAGCCGGGTGCGCTCGAAGAGGTATTCGAGCTCGTCGCGCGTCAGATCCTTGAACTGCAGGAAATGCTTCGTCATCACGCTGCCTGCTGCAGATAGTTCTTGACGATGGACGCGACCGCATCGACCAGCGCCGTCACTTCGGCCTCGCCGTAGATCAGCGGCGGCACCAGCCGGATCACGCGATCGGCGGTGACGTTGATCAGCACGCCGGCATCGCGCGCCACGCCGACCAGTTCGCCGCAGGGGCGGTCAAGCTCGACACCGATCATCATGCCTTCGCCACGGATTTCCACCACGCCGTGCACGCCCTCAAGCGCAGCCCGCAGTCCGGCACGAATCGCCTCGCCGCGCACGCGTGCATTTTCCAGAAGATTCTCCGACTCGATGGCCTCCAGCGTGGCAAGCGCCGCCGCACACGCCAGCGGGTTGCCGCCGAAAGTGGACCCATGGTTGCCCGGCTTGAACACTTCGGCCGCCGCGCCGCGCGCGAGGCAGGCGCCGATCGGCACGCCCGAGCCGAGTCCCTTGGCGAGCGCCATCACGTCCGGGACCACACCCGAATGCTGGAAACCGAACCAGGTGCCGGTGCGGCCGATGCCGGTCTGCACCTCGTCGAGCATGAGCAGCCAGCCGTGGGCGTCGCAAATTCTCCGCATTTCGGCCAGGTAATCCGGCGCGAGCATGTTCACGCCGCCCTCGCCCTGCACCACTTCGAGCAGCACGGCGATCACGCTCTTGTTGTGTTCGGCCACCTGCCGCACCGCCTCGATGTCGTTGTACGGCACGCGGGCGAAACCGGCGAGCAGCGGCTCGAATCCCGCCTGAATCTTGCGCGAACCGGTCGCCGTCAACGTCGCCATGGTACGGCCATGGAAGGCCTTTTCCATCACGATGATGGTCGGCACCTCGATGCCCTTGCCGTGTCCGTACAGGCGCGCGAGCTTGATGGCCGCCTCGTTCGCCTCGCAGCCCGAGTTGCAGAAGAACACCTTGTCCATGCCCGACAGCGCGCACAGGCGGTCGGCCAGTTCTTCCTGACGCGGCACGCGATAGAGGTTCGAGGTGTGGATGACCGCCGCCGCCTGTTCGGTAATCGCCTGCACCAGCCCGGGGTGCGCATGCCCCAGCCCGTTCACCGCCACGCCGGCCACGGCATCGAGGTAGCGTTTGCCCGCCTCGTCCCAAAGGTAAGCGCCTTCGCCACGCACGAAGGCAACCGGCTGGCGGGCATAGGTGTTCATCAGATGTGTCGTCATGGCAGTCCTCTCAGGCTGTCCCCGCAAAGCGGCTTATGTTTGTTCGAACGGTATTAAGGCCAGTTGCACTGCAGGCAAAAGCAAAATAGAAAACGGCGGCCGGGGCCGCCGTTTCATGTTGCAGCGCCTTGATTATAGGCCGAAAAGCGCCCGGTGCGACCACCCGCCGGCCATGAAGAACAGCATCGGGATGGACAGCATGGTGTTGGTACGCGACGCCAGAAAAGCCACCCGGCGCGCCTTGTTTTTCTCCTCGTCGGACGCCGGCTTCAGGCCCAGGATTTTCTTCTGGTTCGGCCAGATCAGCACCCACACGTTGAAGAGCATGATGGTGCCCAGCCAGGCACCGATGCCGATCGGGCCCATGCCGTTGCGCAGCAGGAAGGCGTCGACGAAATGCGGCCCCAGGAGCGCAGCGCCAGCCAGCCAGGTGACCACGGCCGCCCAGCGGAAAAACAGCAGCGCACGCGGTGCAACATGCTTGGTGATGCCAGCGGCGGTGCCGTCGGCCGCGGCATTCTTCAGCGCGGCCACCTGGACGAAGTTGAAGTAGTACAAGAGGCCGATCCACATCACGCCGGCCATGAAATGAATCCAGCGGGAAAGCGCGGCAGCCCAATCGATGTTTTCCATGATCGCCTCCTCAAGCCAGAAAATTGCGGGCAAAGACATACAGCACTGCCGTCAGCACAACACCCGCGATGACGGTCCCCCACAGCGAATCCAGCGGATTTTTCATTTTCCATCCTCCATTTATTGTTGGGTCGTTTGGTCGGGCAAGCCCGCGCCAGTATCAACAAATTGTCCCGGCGGCGCAAGCCGCGGCGCGGCGGACGCGCATGCTAGAATTCGCCAACTTCTTATCGCCCGCCCCGCCATGGACGACGCACCCTTCATCATCCGCGGCCTGACCACGAAAGGCAGCCGCTTCCGCCCGAGCGACTGGGCCGACCGGCTGGCCGGGGCGTTCGCGGTGATCGATCCCAACAACCGCACCAACTACTCGCCCTATGTGCAACCGGCAAAACTCGACGGCATTCCCTGCGTGGTGGTGGACAAAAAGCTGAAAACGACCGATCCCACGGCTTGGCGTTTCCTGCAGAATTTCGCGAAAAGCAACGACCTTCAGGTCGAAAACGCCGACTGAACGCTGGCCGGCAAGCATAAAAAACGCCGCTCGAAAGCGGCGTTTTTTATGCGGTTCGAAAGCGACTCAGGCCATGGCCTTGACAGCTTGCGACAGGCGACTCTTGTGGCGAGCAGCCTTGTTCTTGTGCACGATCTTCTTGTCGGCAATGCTGTCGATGGTGCTCATCGAGGACTGGAACACGGCCTGCGCGGCCGCCTTGTCGCCGGCTTCGATCGCCTTGCGCACCTTCTTGATCGCGGTGCGCAGCTCCGAACGCTGGCTCATGTTGTGATCGCGCTGCGCGCTGGCCTGACGGGCACGCTTGCGGGCCTGGGCGGTATTCGCCATAAGTTCTGCTCCTGGCGCCCCGCGTAGTCCGCGCGGCGCGAAAAAATTAAATATGTGAGGCCCGTATCTGCAACGGGACAACCCGGATCTGGACGGAATTCACGAAACCCAGATCCACCAAAGCCGGCGATTGTAAGGGAAAACCCCTCGGGGAATCAAGCACGCACGCACGATGTGTTGCAGTCGCGGTGAGCGACCCGCACAATGCGGGCAAATCTCAATCACCATGAACCTGCTCAAAGCCCTCGCTGCAGTCAGCAGCATGACCCTGCTCTCCCGCATCCTGGGATTCGCGCGCGACACCATCATCGCCCGCGTGTTCGGCGCCGGTGCGTTCACCGACGCCTTTTTCGTAGCCTTCAAGATCCCCAACCTGCTGCGGCGACTGTTCGCGGAAGGCGCATTTTCCCAGGCCTTCGTGCCGATTCTGGCGGAGTACAAGAACCGCCGCGGCCACGACGCCACCAAACTGCTTGCAAGCCAGGTCGGCAGCGCATTGACGCTGGCGCTGGTCGCCGTGGCGCTCCTCGGCATCGTGGCTGCGCCCTGGGTGGCCTACGTCAGCGCGCCGGGGTTTCACTCCGATCCGGACAAGTTCGCGCTCACCGTCACCCTGCTGCGCATTACCTTCCCTTACATCGTCTTCATCTCGCTGGTCGCGCTGGCGGCCGGCATCCTCAATACCTACAGCAAATTCTCGGTACCGGCATTCGCGCCGGTGCTGCTCAACGTTTCCATGATCGGCGCCACGCTCGGGCTCGCCCCGCATTTCGATCCGCCGGTGCTGGCACTCGGCTGGGGCGTGGCGCTGGGGGGCGTGCTGCAACTGGCGTGGATGCTGCCGCATCTGACCCGGATCGACATGCTGCCGCGCCCCACGCGGCATTTCGACGACCCCGGCGTGCGGCGCATCCTGAAGCTGATGGCGCCGGCGACGCTCGGAGTTTCGGTCGCCCAGATCAGCCTGCTCATCAACACCATCTTCGCGTCCTTTCTCGCCAGCGGCAGCGTGTCCTGGCTGTACTACGCCGACCGCCTGATGGAATTCCCCACCGGCATGCTGGGGGTGGCGCTGGGCACCATCCTCCTGCCCAGCCTCGCCAAGCACTATGCCGACGACTCGCCCACGGAATACTCGAAGCTGCTCGACTGGGGTCTGCGGCTCACGCTGCTGCTCGCGCTGCCTTCGGCCGTCGCGCTCGCGGTGCTGGCCGTGCCGCTCGTCGCGACGCTGTTCCACTACGGCGCCTTCACCGCGCACGACGTGACGATGACGCAGCAGGCACTCATCGCCTACAGCCTGGGCTTGCTGGGCCTGATTCTGGTGAAGGTTCTGGCACCGGGGTTCTACGCGCGGCAGAACATCCGCACGCCGGTCAAGATCGCCCTCCTCACGCTCTTCGCGACCCAGTTGATGAACCTCGCCTTCATCGGGCCGCTCGGCCACGCCGGCCTTGCGCTGGCGATCGGGCTGGGCGCCTGCCTCAACGCCGGGCTTTTGCTGCATCTGCTGAAAAAGCACGGGGTCTACCGGCCGCAGCCGGGCTGGATCGGTTATTTCCTGCGCGTGCTGGTGGCCGTGGGGCTGATGGCGGGAACGCTGGCGCTCGGCATGGGCGAGGCTCACTGGTGGCTCGCCGCGCACTTCACCGAGCGCGTGTTGCGTCTTGCCCTGCTGGTGGGCGCGGGCATCGCGGTCTACTTTGCCGCGCTCGGCGCAATGGGCTTTCGCCCGCGCCAGTTCGCGCGCCGCGGTGCCGAATAAGTCCCTGAATCGGCTAGAATCGGAGCTTTTCCGCGCCTGTTCCACAGCTTCATGCGCATCACCCACGGTTTCGTTCCCACCGGCCAGCCCCACGCAGTCACCATAGGCAATTTCGATGGCCTGCACCTGGGCCACAAGGCCATGCTCGCGCGCTTGCTGGACGTGGCGCGCGCGCGCGGCCTGCCGAGCTGCGTGCTGAGTTTCGAGCCGCATCCGCGCGAATTTTTCGCACCCGAGCAGGCGCCGGCGCGGCTCTCGTCCCTGCGCGAAAAAGCCGAGTGCCTGCGCCGGCTCGGCATCGACCGTCTGCACGTGTTCCGCTTCGACCGCGCATTTTCCGCGCTCACCGCCGATGCTTTCGTCGAGCGCGTGCTGGGCGAAACCCTGCAGGCGCGCTACGTGCTCGTCGGAGACGATTTCCGCTTCGGCGCCAAACGCACGGGCGACCTTGCCCTGTTGCAATCGATGGGCGCCACCTTGGGCTTCGACGCCGAATCCCTGCCCACGGTCGAAGTGGCAGGCGAGCGCTCGTCCTCGACCGCGGTGCGCGCGGCGCTTGCCGCGGGGGAGCTCGACCATGCGGCGCGTCTGCTGGGCCGGCCGTACAGCATTTCTGGCCGGGTGGTGCACGGCGACAAGCTGGGGCGCGACATCGGCTTTCCCACTGCGAACATTCAACTCAAGCACAACCGGCCGCCGCTGATGGGCATCTTCGCGGTGGAAGTCGCGGGTCTGAACGGCGCGCCGCTGCCCGGCGTGGCAAGCCTCGGCCGCCGCCCCACGGTAAAGAACCCCGACGCCGCGCCGGTGCTCGAAGTCCACCTGTTCGATTTCAATGCCGACCTCTACGGCCGCCGCGTGCGCGTGGATTTCCTGAAAAAGCTGCGCGACGAAGAAAAATACCCCGACCTCGACAGCCTCGTCGCGCAGATCCACCGCGACGTCGCCGCCGCCAAAACCTATCTGACGCAGCGCCATGCCTGACTACAAGAACACGCTCAATCTGCCCGACTCGCCCTTCCCCATGCGCGGCGATCTCGCCAAGCGCGAACCCGGCTGGGTGAAAAGCTGGCAGGAAAAGAATCGCTACGAGACGATCCGCCGCGCGGCCGCCGGCCGGCCCAAATTCATCCTGCACGACGGTCCACCCTACGCCAACGGCGACATCCACATCGGCCACGCCGTCAACAAAATCCTGAAAGACATCGTCGTCAAGGCCAAGACGCTCTCCGGCTTCGACGCGCCCTACGTGCCAGGCTGGGACTGCCACGGGCTGCCGATCGAACTGCAGGTGGAAAAAACCCACGGCAAGGCCATTCCCCCGGCGAAATTCCGCGAACTCTGCCGCGCCTTCGCCGCGGAGCAGATCGAGCGCCAGAAAGCCGACTTCATCCGCCTGGGCGTGCTGGGTGACTGGGCGAACCCGTATCGCACGATGGATTTCCAGTTCGAGGCCGACGCACTGCGCGTGCTCGGCCAGATCCAGCAGGCGGGCTATCTCTACCAGGGTGCCAAGCCCGTGCACTGGTGCGTCGATTGCGGCTCGGCGCTGGCCGAAGCCGAGGTTGAATACGAGGACAAGGTTTCCCCGGCGATCGACGTCGGTTTCCGCGTAGCCGACCGCGTCGATTTCGCGCGCCGCTTCGACATCGAACTCGACGACGCCCCTGCCTACGTGGCGATCTGGACGACCACGCCGTGGACGCTGCCCGCCAACCAGGCGGTGGCGCTGCATCCCGAATTTTCCTACGCGCTGGTGAAAACCCCGCGCGGCCATCTGGTACTCGCCGAAACCCTGGTCGAAGCGGCGCTCAAGCGCTACGCGCTCGACGGCAGCGTGGTCGCCAAAACGACCGGCGCCGCGCTCGAAGGTGCGCTCCTGTGGCACCCCTTCCAGGACCGCCAGGTGCCGGTCATCACCGGCGAGCACGTCACCGCGGACGCCGGCACCGGGGCGGTGCACACCGCGCCCGGCCATGGTCTGGAAGATTACGTCGCCGGGCAGCGTTACGGCTTGAAAGTGGACAATCCGGTCGGCGACGACGGCCGTTTCTACGCCAGCGTGCCGCTCGTCGGCGGCATGAGCATCTGGCAGGCCAACCCGGTGGTGATCGAGGCGCTGCAAACCGGCGGCACGCTGTTCGCCCACGAAAAGCTCACCCACAGCTACCCGCACTGCTGGCGCCACAAGACGCCGATCATCTTCCGCGCCACGCGCCAGTGGTTCATCGGCATGGACACGGCCGGCGCGCAGGGCGAAACCCTGCGCGACCACGCCATGCGCGCTGTCGCGGCGACGCAGTTCTTCCCGCACTGGGGCCGCGCGCGGCTGGAAGCGATGATCAGGAACCGCCCCGACTGGTGCGTTTCGCGCCAGCGCAACTGGGGCATCCCCATGCCCTTCTTCACGCACAAGGAAACGGGCGAGCTGCATCCACGCACGCCCGAACTGCTCGAGATCGTGGCAAAGCAGGTCGAAGCCGCCGGCATCGAGGCCTGGTTCGCGCTCGACCCGAAGGAACTGCTCGGGGACGACGCCGCGCACTACGACAAGACCGGCCACACGCTCGACGTGTGGTTCGATTCCGGCGTGACCCACGCCTGTGTGCTGAAGACGCGCCCCGAACTTGCCCATCCCGCCGACCTGTATCTCGAAGGCTCCGACCAGCACCGCGGCTGGTTCCAGTCTTCCTTGCTCACCGGCTGCGCCACCGACGGCCACGCGCCCTACAAGGCGCTCCTCACCCACGGCTTCGTGGTCGATGGCAAGGGCTACAAGATGAGCAAGTCCAAGGGCAACGTGATCGCGCCGCAAAAGGTGATGGACCAGTACGGCGCCGACATCCTGCGCCTGTGGGTGGCCGCCACCGATTATTCCGGCGAGCTGTCGATCTCCGACGACATCCTGAAGCGCGTGGTCGAGGGCTACCGCCGCATTCGCAACACGCTCAAGTTCCTGCTCGCCAATCTCTCCGATTTCGACCCGGCGCAGCACGCACTGCCGGCGGCCGAGTGGTTCGAGATCGACCGCTATGCGCTCGCGCTCGCCGCGCAGACCCAAGCCGAGATCCGCGCGCACTACGACGCCAACGAATTCCACTTCGTGGTGCAGAAGCTGCAAACCTTCTGCTCCGAAGACCTCGGCGGCTTCTATCTCGACATCCTGAAAGACCGCCTCTACACCAGCGCCGCCGATTCACGCGCACGCCGCTCGGCGCAGAACGCACTGTTCCACCTCACCCATGCGCTCACGCGCTGGATGGCACCGGTGCTGTCATTCACCGCCGAAGAAGTCTGGGGCGAGCTCGGCGACGGCGCCGACGACAGCGTGTTCCTGCACCTGTGGCACGCGCTGCCCGCACCGGAT
>JAIWOS010000131.1 GCA_020217265.1 Thiobacillus sp.
TCAGCGTTTCCAGCGCGGCCTGCACGCGGGCGGCGCGCAGCGCCACCGGGTCGAGCACGGCGGGATACAGGCGGCAGTATTTCTCGATGGCGTCGGGCTGCCGGCAGGCGGCGGCCTCCAGCGCCGCGCGCGTCGGCGTGTCGAGATGCGCCAGCAGCAGCATCCACGGCGCCTGCCAGGCATGGTAGTCGTGCACCAGCCGGGTGTGGGCCGCGTCCATGCCGTGGGTGGCGATGAACAGCGGCGGGAAGGCTTCGGCCTCCAGCACCCGGCCCTTCAGGTGTTCGCCGCCGTTCAGCGTGTGCAGGCCGAGGCCGGCACCGTCGTCGGCGCGGCGGAACCACTGCACCGTGCCGCTTGCCAGCCGGTTGACGTGGCGGGTGAGATAGCGCCCGGCCGGCTCGGCGAGTCCCTCGATGGCGTGGCTGCGGAACTGCTCCTGCGCGGCAATCCCGGCGCGCCAGTCGAGCGGCGGCCGGGTGTCGGTCTCGCTGTCGCTGCGCACGCTGTGCAGCAGCGCCAGCGGCAGCTCGTCGCGGCCAAGCAGCCACAGCTCGAAGGCATCGCGGAAGCGGAACGGCAGCTCGCGGTGCACGCGCAGCAGGTGTTCGTAGACGACCGCGCCCATGTCCTCCAGCCGCTTGAAATCGTCCGACGGATACAGCGGCCCGCGCTTCAAGCCCTTTTCCGCCGACCAGTGGCCGTAGCGGATGTCGGAAATCTGCGCGCGGCGGCCGGCGCGGCCCAGGCCGTCGAGCAGCGCGTCGTTCGCCACGTAGATGTCCCATTCGACGCCGTCGGTCGTCACCGCCTCGGCCGAAGCGTAGCGGACGACGTGCATCACGCCCCGATAGGGATTGAGCAGGCGTTGGGCGTAACACTCGATCTGCATGACGTCACATCAGCGCGGCGGGCGCGTGCTGTCCTCGGCGTTGCCCATCCAGGCGAACAGCGAGGCGCGCATCGCCTCCTCCACCGGCATGTCGATCACCCGCACCCAGGCGCGCGGCACGAACACGGTGTAGCCGCCGATCATGTAGCCCATCGGCAGGTACACCGCCACGCGGTCGCCGGGCGTGAAGCCCGCGGGCAGATCGTCGACCTGGCTGCGGGTAATCAGCCCGACCAGTTCCATTTCCTGGCCCGGCGGTTTCAGGGCGACCACGGCTTGCTGCGCGCCGGATTTCTTCGGCGAGAAGAAATCCGCGAAATCCTTCAGCGAGCCGTAGATGTTCTTCACCACCGGCAGGTTGGTGAAGGGCAGTTCGAGCAGCGACAGCAGGCGGGCAAGGAAGGGTTGCGACACCAGAAAGCCCAGCAGCACGATGGCGGCGATGCCCAGCGCGAGCCCGAGGCCGGGCACGTAGGCTTCGCCCAGCAGCGGGCGCGCCAGGCGCGCCGACAGGTTTTCCATCCAGCCGAGAAACAGCGCCAGCACGTAGACCGTCAGGCCGACCGGCAGCGCGGTGAGCAGGCCGCGCAGGAAATATTGCGTGAGATGCTTCATAAGCGACGACGACGGATGCACACGCCCGCGATCAAAACGTTTTCGACAGCATAGCAGGCCGACATGGCTAGAATTCGGGCTCTTTCGTCTTCAGGAGTTCCGCATGAAATCCACCGTTCTTCTTGCCGCCTCTGCCGCCGCCCTGCTGGCCGGCTGCGCCAGCGGCCCCACCGCCGAACAGCAGGCCGCGCTGGTCGACGACGCCCGCAAGGCGTCGGGCGCGCTGGTGCAGAAGCTGGGCGGCGAGCTGAAAGCCGCGCTGTCGGAAAAAGGCCCGGACGGCGCGATCGCGGTCTGCAAGGAACGCGCGCCGCAGATCGCCGCCGAGGTGTCGAAGCAATCCGGCATGAGCGTCAAGCGCGTCAGCCCCAAGAACCGCAACCCCGCCGGCATCCCCGACGCCTGGGAAGCCGAAGCGCAGGCCGGCCTGGAAAAACGCCTCGCCGCCGGCGAAAAGCCCGAAACGCTCGACACCTGGCAGATCGTCGCCACCTCCGCGGGCAAAGAGTTCCGCTACGCCCGTGCGCTGCCGACCCAGCCGCTGTGCCTGACCTGCCACGGCGACGCCGCCACGATCCCCGACAGCGTGAAGGCGCGGCTCGCCGCAGAATACCCGTTCGACAAGGCCACCGGCTATGCGCCAGGCACGGTGCGCGGCATCGTCTCGATCAGCCGCCCGCTGTAAAAAATTATTGCGCCCGGGGCTCAAGGCCCGGGCGGCAGCGCCGATTCCTTCGATGCGTTCCGCAAATTCATCGGGAAGGAGACGCTGTGCTGAATCGTCTGGCGGGGATGTGGTCGGGGCGTCGCGACAACGGCGCGGCGCAGGTTCATCGTGAGGCACTGGCCCGGCAGGCGCCGCCGCCAGCCGTCGAGGCCGCCGCGAAAAGCGGCAGGGCGCCCTCGGTCATGCGGCGCGAAGCCATCCTCGGCCGCGACCAGAAAGTGGCGGGCTACACCTTCATGCTGCGGCGATCGGCGGACAGCACGGCGGCCCCTGTGCTGCCCGAAATGCGCCGCCTGATCGACGACACCCTGCTGGGCAACCTGGCGCGCGCCGACATCGTCGGCAAGCTGGGGGGGCGACTGGCCTTCGTCCCGCTGGCGCCGGCTTCGCTCGATTTGCCTCAACTCGCCGACTGGCCGGTCGCCGGCACGGTGTGGCTGCTGAATCTCGACCCCGCCGCACCGGCCGACGCCGCCCTGCCGGCGCGGCTGGCCGAGCACAAGGCGCGCGGCTTCGTGTTCGCGCTGGACGCCGAGGCGGCGTTGCGCCCCGACGGCGCGGCCCTGTTCGCACTGGTCGATTACGTGATGCTCGACGCGCGCAGCGAAGACATCGCCGCGCTCAGCGCGCGCATGTCGGCGATCTCGAAACTGGCGTCCGGCAAGCGCTTCGTCGCCACCGGTGTAGAGACGCTTGAAGCCTTCCACCTGTGCCACAAGCTGCAATGCAGCCTGTTCATGGGGCCCTTCATCACCCGCCACGAAACCCTGCAGGGCCCGGCCATGGGCCCCGCACGCGCCAAGGTGCTCGACCTCATGAACCGCGTGCGCACCGGCGCCGAGCTGCCCGATCTCGCCCGCCAGGTGCAGCTCGACCCGGTGCTCTCGGTACGCCTGCTGCGCTACGTGAATTCGCCCGGCATGGGCCTCATGCACAAGGTCGGCGGCATCGAGCAGGCGCTGATGGTGATGGGCATGGACAAGCTCTACCGCTGGCTCACCGTGGTGCTGTTCACCGGCGGCGAGCAGCAGTCGCTCGACCAGGCGCTGCTGGAAAACGCCATGGTGCGCGGCCGCGTCGCCGAACAGCTGGCCGGCCGCGCCCTGTTCGCCAAGGCGCGCGACGAGATCTTCGTCGCCGGCCTGTTTTCCCTGCTCGACGTGGTGATGCGCATGCCGATGGAAAAAGTGCTGGCGCAGATCCCGCTGCCGGAGGAGATCGCAGCCGCCATCCTGCGCCGGGAGGGGCCATACGCGCCGTATCTGGCGCTGGCCATCGCCTGCGAACAGGACGACGCGCAGAGCCTGGAAGCGCTGGCGAAAGAGATCGGGCGCGAAGTCGCCGACATCGACGCCGTGCATGGCGCCGCGCTTGCCTGGGTACACCAGGTCGCGGAGGACGTTGCGGCCTGAATGCGCGGATCTGCGATGATGGCGGGATGAAGGCCGCATCCTGGTTCGTCTATCTGCTGCGCTGTGCCGACGGCACGCTCTACACCGGCATCACCACCGATCCCGACCGCCGTCTCGCCGAGCACAACGCCGGCAGCGGCGCGCGCTACACGCGCGCGCGCCGGCCGGTCGAACTCGTCCATCTCGAGCCCGCCGCCGATCGCGCGGATGCGAGCCGGCGCGAGCTGGCGATCAAGAAGCTGCCGCGCGCCGCCAAGCTGGTGCTGGCGGGGCGTTAGCGCGAAACGCGCGTAGCGAAACTGCGTCCCCCGCTCCCGCAAGCGGGGGTGGGCCGGGGTGGGGGAATGGTCACGGCGCGAAAAGGTTTCATGTGTCGGGGGTGCAAATCGCCATGTGCGTCAGGCGTACAGCCCGCCAAGCCGCGCCCTTAGCTGAGGCAGCACGGCCTCGGTGGCGCGCCGTCCCGCCTCGATCGCGACGGCGGCGCGGTGGAATTCCATCAGGCCCAGCTGGGCGAGCGACGGCGCGATCAGCGTGTCGGCGGGTTCGCCGGCGAGCCGGCTGCGGGTGATGAGCACCTGCATGATGTTGATGCTGGAGGCGAGCACGTCGAGCATGGCGGGCGGCGTCGGGCCGTTGTTGCGCTCGATGCCGAGCTGGGCCATGACCGTGTCGGCGAGCGTGGGCGCGGCGCGGCGCGTGCGCGTGGCGGGAGCTTTCTTGAGATGGCGGCCGAGCAGGTCGGTGTTGAGGTCGACCGCGATCACGAAGTCGGCGCCCATCGCGCGCGCGAGCGACACCGGCACCGGGTTCACCAGCCCGCCGTCGACCAGCCAGCTGCCGTCGCTGGCCACCGGCGTGAACAGGCCGGGCAGCGCGATCG
>JAIWOS010000016.1 GCA_020217265.1 Thiobacillus sp.
CAGTACAGGGTTTGAACCTGTGACCCCCGCCGTGTGAAGGCGATGCTCTACCGCTGAGCTAACTGCCCCGAAGCGGCGCGAATTAAACCACAGGCAGGCGGGCAAGGTCAATTTCGGGACACGCCATCCGGTAAAATAACGCCTTTTTGCTCTGCGCCCCGCCATGATCCGCACCCGCTTCGCTCCTTCCCCCACCGGCTATCTGCACATCGGCGGCGCACGCACCGCGCTGTTCTCGTGGGCGTTTGCGCGGCATCACGGCGGGCAGTTCGTGCTGCGCATCGAAGACACCGACATCGCGCGATCCACGCCCGAGGCGGTGCAGGCCATTCTCGACGGCATGGCCTGGCTCGAGCTCAATCACGACGAAGGCCCCTACTACCAGACCCAGCGCCTGTACCGCTACAAGGAAGTGATCGAACAAATGCTGGCGAGCGGCGACGCCTACTACTGCTACTGCAGTCCGGAAGAACTCGACGCGTTGCGCGAGGCCCAGCGCGCGCGCGGCGAAAAGCCCCGCTACGACGGCCGTTGGCGCCCCGAGCCCGGCAAGACGCTGCCGGTCCCGCCGGCCGGCGTTCAGCCTGTCGTTCGTTTCAAGAACCCGACCACGGGCACGGTCGCCTGGAAGGATCTGGTCAAAGGCACCATCGAGTTTTCCAACGCCGAACTCGACGATCTCATCATCGCCCGCGCCGACGGCACGCCCACGTACAATTTCTGCGTGGTGGTCGACGACTGGGACATGCGGATCACCCACGTCATCCGCGGCGACGATCACGTCAACAACACGCCGCGCCAGATCAACATCCTCAAGGCTTTGGGCGCCGAGGTGCCGCAGTACGCCCACCTGTCGATGATCCTCGGCGACGACGGCACCAAGCTGTCCAAGCGCCATGGCGCGGTGTCGGTGATGCAGTACGCCGAGGACGGCTATCTGCCCGAAGCGGTGATCAATTATCTCGCCCGGCTCGGCTGGTCGCACGGCGATGCCGAGATTTTCAGCCGCGAGCAGTTCGTGCAGTGGTTCGACCTCGACCACATCACGCCGTCGGCGGCGCAATTCAATACCGAAAAGCTGCGCTGGCTCAACCAGCACTACATCAAGGCCGCCGATGATGCGCGCCTGGCCGGGCTGATGCGCCCTTTCCTGATAAAGAACGGCGCCAATCCGGACGACGGCCCCGCCCTCACGGCCGTCGTCGCGCTGGTGAAGGAGCGCGCCGCGACGATCGCTGAACTGGCCGACGCGGCCACCCTCTTCTACCGCACCCTGCACCCCACACCCGAACTGCTGGCGCAGCATCTCACCCCCGAGGTGCGGCCGGCGCTCGCCGAACTGACGGCCAGACTCGAAACCGTGGCGTGGGAACGCGCCGCGATCTCCGCTGCGTTCAAGGAAACGCTCGCGGCGCACGGCCTCAAGATGCCCCGGCTCGCGATGCCGGTGCGCGTGCTCGTCACCGGCGAAACGCAGACGCCCGCCATCGACGCCACGCTCGAACTCATCGGCCGCGACCGGGTAATCGCGCGTCTGAAGGCTGCCCTGTAAGCGCCGATTCCGCTATAATGCGCGGGCTTTTTCGCCGGCATAGCTCAGTTGGTAGAGCAGCGCATTCGTAATGCGAAGGTCGTAGGTTCGACTCCTATTGCCGGCACCAGTCATAAAGAACGCCGCTCACCGAGCGGCGTTTTCATTGGGATTTCGCAGCGTGTTCGCCCTGCATTCCCGCCAAGGAGTCCGCTGAAAGCGGCCTACCCCTCAGCCACCACCTCAAGCACCGCCTCGCCGTACGCTTCCAGCTTCTTGGTTCCCAGCCCGGATATTTCGCCGAGTTCCGCCAGGGTGGCGGGGCGGCGCGCTGCGATTTCGCGCAGGGTGGCGTCGTGCAGGATGACATAGGCGGGGACGCCTTTTTCGTTGGCGGTTTCGCGGCGCCAGGCGCGTAGCGCCAGGAAGAGCGGGTCTTCGTCGTCGTGGACGCCGCTGCCACCACTGGGCGCGTGGCGCGATTTCTTGCGCGACGGCGCAGCCGCGATGGCGCGGAGCCAAACGGTTTCTTCGCCTTTGAGCACGGGGCGCGCGGCGGCGGTGAGTTTGAGCGCGCCGTAGGCGGCGTGATCGACTTCCAGCAACCCGCGCACGACGAGCTGGCGCAGCACGGCGCGCCACACCTTGTCGCTCTGGCTCGCGCCGATGCCGAACACGCTCAACTGGCTGTGGCCGAAGCGTTCGATCTTTTCGGTGGTCTTGCCGAGCAGCACGTCGAGCACGTGGCCCGCGCCAAAGCGCTGTCCGGTGCGGTAGACCGTGGAGAGCAGTTTTTGCGAGGCTTCGGTGCCGTCCCACAGCGTGGGCGGATTGAGGCACACATCGCAGTTGCCGCAGGGCTGGCTGGCTTCGCCGAAGTAGGCCAGCAGTGCAACACGACGGCAGCTGGCGGTTTCACACAGGCCGACCAGCGCGTCGAGCTTGGCGTGGCCGATGCGCTTGCGCGTCTCCTCCGCCTCGCCCTCGTCAATGAATCTTCGTTGCGTGACCACATCCTGCAAGCCCCACGCCATCCACGCCTCGGCGGGTTCGCCATCGCGCCCGGCGCGGCCGGTTTCCTGGTAGTAGCCTTCGACCGAACGCGGCAGATCCAGATGCGCGACAAAGCGCACGTCTGGCTTGTCGATGCCCATGCCAAAGGCGAGTGTGGCGACCATGATCACGCCATCCTCGCGCAGGAATTTTTCCTGATGCCGGGCACGCGTCGCGTTGTCCATGCCACCGTGGTACGGCAGTGCGGCATAGCCGGCCGCGACCAGCGCATCAGCGGTTTCCTCGACCTTCCTGCGCGTGCTGCAGTAGACGATGCCGGCTTCGCCCCTGTGCTCGCCGAGGAAATCGAGCAGTTGCCGGCGCGGGTCGGTTTTCTCGACGATGCGGTAGCGGATGTTGGGGCGGTCGAAGCTCGACACGAACACACGCGCTTCGCGCAAATCCAGCCGCTCGAGGATTTCGGCGCGGGTCGCGGCGTCCGCCGTGGCGGTGAGCGCAATGCGCGGCACGGTGGGAAAACGTTCGTGCAGTGTGGACAGGCCAAGGTATTCCGGTCGGAAATCGTGCCCCCACTGCGACACGCAATGCGCTTCGTCGATGGCGAAGAGCGACACGCGGGCGTCGTCGAGCAGACTCTGGAAGCGCGGCGTGAGCAGGCGTTCGGGCGCCACGTACAAAAGCTTCAGATTCCCTGCCGAAAAATCGCGCTCGACCTGCATCGCTGCCGCGCCGTCGAGGCTGGAATTGAGGAAGGCGGCGGCAATGCCAAGCTCCCTGAGTGCCGCGACCTGATCCTGCATCAGCGCGATGAGCGGCGACACGACCACCGCGCAGCCAGTTCGCAGCAGCGCCGGAATCTGATAGCACAGCGACTTGCCGCCGCCGGTGGGCATGAGCACCAGCGCGTCGTCGCCTGCCACCAGCGTATCGGTGATGGCGGCCTGCTCGCCACGAAACGCAGGGTAGCCGAACACGCGGTTCAAGAGGCTCAAGGGGGTGTCGGGCATGAGTGAAAAATGGCTGGCAAGGGGCGTGTCACATTGGCTATAATTGTGTCACGTTTCGCGCCGCTTGATTCCACCGGGAGCGCTCCATGAAGACCCTGACCATCCGCGAGGCCCGCGAAGGCCTGTCGCACCCCGACCAAATGTTCGCCGATGCCGACGAAGTGCTGGTCGTGAACCGTGGCGAGCCGGTCGCGCGGATTCTGCCGGTCGAGCCCAGGCGCCGGGTACGCTCGTTGCGGGCGTTCCTGGAAAGCCAACCGATGCAGACGGTTCCCAGCGAGGTACTCCTGGCGGAAGAGCGCGAGGATCGTATTTGAGCGCATACATCGACACCAGTGCGCTGGCCAAGTGCTATATCCGGGAACCGCGCTCGCTGGACGTACTCGACTGGGCCGATGCCCAGGATGAAGTCGTAACCAGCCCGCTCACCCTGGTTGAATTCCGCTGTGTGCTGGCTCGCCGTCGGCGCGCGCAGCAAATCGACCTGCAACTCGAACGGGTTGCTCTCGCCGAATTCGACCAAGACGTGCAGGCAAACTCCTGGCGCATCCAGCAGGATTCATCCGCCCTGTTCCTTGAGGCGAGACACCTGATCGACCTGATTCCGGAACTGCCCTTGCGCGCGCTGGACGCGCTGCATCTGGCCTATGCCCGCCATTACGGCGCAAGCAGTTTCGCCACCGCCGACAAGCATCAGGCCGACGCGGCCAAGGCGCTCGGCATTCCCGTTTTCACCTTTTATTGAACTGGCACCATGACCGAACCCACGACCGCCCCCGCCCTCGATGAAAACCAGATCATCGCCGAGCGACGCGCCAAGCTCGCCGCGATTCGGGGGGCGGGCGTGGCCTTCCCCAATGACTTCGAGCGCCGCGATTACGCCGGCAAGCTGGCCGCCGCGCACGGCGACAAGAGCAAGGAGGCGCTGGAAGCCGAGGGCATCCAGGTGCAGCTTGCCGGCCGCATGATGTTGAAACGCGTGATGGGCAAGGCGAGCTTCGCCACGCTGCAGGACATGAGCGGACGCATCCAGATCTACGTGTCGAACGACATCACCGGGCTGGACGCGCACGACGCCTTCAAGCACTGGGATTTGGGCGATTTTCTCGGCGTGACCGGCACGCTCTTCAAGACCAACAAGGGCGAGCTCACGGTCCAGGCCAAGACCATCCGCCTGCTTTCCAAAGCCCTGCGTCCGCTGCCGGAAAAATTCCACGGGCTCGCCGATCAGGAACAGAAATACCGCCAGCGGTACCTCGATCTCATCACCAGCGACACCGCGCGCGAAACCTTCGTGCGTCGCTCGAAGATCATCCAGGCCATCCGCGAATTCATGACCGGCCACGGCTTCCTCGAAGTCGAGACGCCGATGATGCACCCCATCCCCGGCGGCGCCGCCGCCAAGCCTTTCGTCACGCACCACAACGCGCTCGACATGGAACTGTTCCTGCGCATCGCGCCCGAGCTCTACCTCAAGCGCCTGGTCGTCGGCGGCTTCGAGAAGGTGTTCGAGATCAACCGCAACTTCCGCAACGAAGGCTTGAGCACCCGCCACAACCCCGAGTTCACCATGATGGAGTTCTACGAGGCCTACCGCGAATACCGCTACCTCATGGACTACACCGAAGCGCTGATCCGCCACACCGCGGTCGCCGCCACCGGCTCGACCACGGTGACGTATCAAGGTCACACGATCGAGCTCGGCAAGCCCTTCGATCGCCTCACCATCGTCGAGGCGATCCGCAAATACCACCCCGAGTACAGCGTCGAACAGCTGAATGATCGCGACTGGCTGATCGCGCAGTTCGCCGCGATGAAGGCGAAGTACCGCGCGCACGACGGCCTGGGCGGGCTCCAGCTCACTTTCTTCGAGGAAACCACCGAGGCGCAGCTGATCCAGCCGACCTTCATCATCGACTACCCGGCCGAAGTCTCGCCGCTGGCGCGCCGCTCCGACACCCAGCCCGACATCACCGAGCGCTTCGAGCTCTTCATCACCGGCCGCGAGATGGCCAACGGCTTCTCCGAGCTGAACGACGCCGAGGACCAGGCCGAGCGCTTCATGGAGCAGGTGCGGCAGAAAGAGGCCGGCGACGAGGAGGCGATGCACTACGACGCCGACTTCATCCGCGCGCTGGAGCACGGCCTGCCGCCCACCGGCGGCTGCGGCATCGGCATCGACCGGCTGGTGATGCTGCTCACCGATTCGCCCAGCATCCGCGACGTGATCCTCTTCCCGCAGATGAGGCGGGAGGCTTGAGACAGCCCGCCGGTGCGGCGCCAGCGCCTCTGAGCCACGCCTGGCCGCGCAGCTTCGATTCCCCCATTTGACCCCCGCTTGAGATTGCCATGACCGACGTCTTCCACACCCAGGATTCCTTTGCCACCGCCAGCGGCAGCAGGCAGTTCGCCTCGCTGAAGAAGCTGGAGACCGCGCTCGGCCATTCGGTCGCGCGCCTGCCGGTTTCGATCCGCATCGTGCTCGAATCGGTGCTGAGAAACTGCGACGGCGTGAAAGTGACGCCCGAGCACGTCAAGCAGCTCGCCGCCTGGAAGCCGAATGCACCGCGCAGCGAGGAAATCCCGTTCACCGTCGCCCGCGTGATCCTGCAGGACTTTACCGGCGTGCCGCTCCTCGCCGACCTCGCCGCGATGCGCTCGGCCGCGCAGAAACAGGGTGCCGATCCCAGGAAGATCGAACCCCTGGTGCCGGTCGACATGGTCGTCGACCACTCGATCCAGGTCGACGCCGCCGGCACGCACGACGCGCTCGACCTCAACATGAAAATCGAATTCGAGCGCAACCGGGAACGCTACCAGTTCCTGAAATGGGGCATGCAGGCCTTCGAGACGTTCAAGGTGGTGCCGCCCGGTGTCGGCATCGTGCACCAGGTGAACATGGAATATCTCGCGCGCGGCGTGATGGAAAAGGACGGTGTGGCCTACCCCGACACGCTGGTCGGCACCGATTCCCACACCACCATGATCAACGGCCTCGGCATCGTCGCCTGGGGCGTGGGCGGCATCGAAGCCGAAGCCGCGATGCTCGGCCAGCCGGTGTACTTCCTCACCCCCGACGTCGTCGGCGTGAATCTCAAAGGCACGGCCAAACCGGGCGTCACCGCCACCGACATCGTGCTGACCATTACCGAAATGCTGCGCCGCGCCAAAGTGGTCGGCAAGTTCGTCGAGTTCTTCGGCGAGGGCGTGGCCGCAATGTCGGTGACCGACCGCGCGACGATCGCCAACATGGCGCCGGAATACGGCGCCACCATGGGTTTCTTCCCGGTCGACGAGGCGACCTGCCAGTACTTCGCCGCCACCGGCCGCAGCGACGCCCAGGTCGACCTCATCCGCGCCTACTATCAGGCGCAGGGCCTGTTCGGCGTTCCCCGCGCGGGCGACATCGATTACTCGCAAGTGCTCGAACTCGATCTTGCCAGCGTCGAGCCCAGCGTCGCCGGCCCGAAGCGGCCGCAGGACCGCATTGAACTTACGCAGCTCAAGTCCGCCTTCGCCGGCCTGATGGACAAGCCCGTGGCCGACGGCGGCTACGGCAAGGCCGGCGAACGCGACAAACGCCATCCGCTTCCCGCCCCGCTGGCGGTGGCCGAAGTGATGAGCAGCGGCAGCCAGGAAGCGCGCGGAACCCCCGCCGCCGACGAGACCGAAATGCTCGACGACCATCCGTCCGCCGACCATGTCGCCGCGGCGCTCGCCGGCCATGCCGCCGGCAGCCTCGGCCATGGCGACGTGGTCATCGCCGCGATCACCTCGTGCACCAACACCTCCAATCCCGGCGTCATGCTCGCCGCCGGCTTGCTGGCGAAAAAGGCCGCGGCCGCCGGCCTGAAACCGCCCGCACATGTGAAGACCAGCCTCGGTCCCGGCTCGCGCGTGGTCAGCGAATATCTGAAAAAGGCCGGCCTGATGGACGCGCTGGAAGCGGTCGGCTTTGCCGTCGTCGGCTACGGCTGCACCACCTGCATCGGCAACTCCGGCCCGCTGAAACCGGAAATCGAAAAGGCCATCGCCGACCACGATCTGGTGGTGGCCTCGGTTCTATCGGGCAACCGCAACTTCGAGGCGCGCGTGCACCAGGCGGTGAAAGCCAATTTCCTCATGAGCCCGCCGCTGGTGGTCGCTTTCGCGCTCGCGGGCCGGGTGGACATCGATTTCCAGACCGAAGCCATCGGCACCGGCAAGGACGGCAAGCCGGTCTACCTCAAGGATCTGTGGCCGAGCGCCGGGGAAATCGCGGCCGTGATGGGCGCCGCCACCGACGCTACAGCCTACCGCAAGATCTACGCCGACGTCGGCGCCGACAACCCGCTGTGGGACGCCGTGCCCGCCCCCGCAGGCAGCGTGTACCAGTGGAACGCCAAATCGACCTATATCCAGGAGCCGCCGTTCTTCGCCGGCGTGAAGGCGGGCGCGGGCGCCATCCGCCGCGCGCGCGCGCTGGCGATCTTCGGCGATTCGGTCACCACCGACCACATCAGCCCCGCGGGCGGCATCAAGCCCACCTCGCCGGCCGGTCTTTACCTCACCGAGCACGGCGTCGCGAAGGCCGATTTCAACAGCTACGGCGCGCGCCGCGGCAACCACGAGGTGATGATGCGCGGCACCTTCGCCAACGTGCGCATCAAGAACCTCATGATCCCCGGCTCGGAAGGCGGCATCACGATGAAGGGCGAGACACAGCTGCCGATCTACGACGCGGCGATGGCGTATCAAGCCGAAGGCACGCCGCTCATGATCTTCGCCGGCGAGGAATACGGCACCGGCTCGTCGCGCGACTGGGCCGCCAAGGGCACCAATCTGCTCGGCGTGAAGGCCGTGGTGGCCAAGAGTTTCGAGCGCATCCACCGCGCCAACCTCGCCGGCATGGGCGTGCTGCCCTGCCAGTTCAAGGACGGCGTCGATGCCGCCTCGCTCGGGCTCGACGGCAGCGAAACCTTCGACCTCGAAGGCATCGAGAACGGGATCGTCCCGCAGCAGGACGTCACGCTCGTAATCCATCGCGTCGACGGCAAAACCGAACGTGTGCCGCTCAAACTGCGCATCGACACCCCCATCGAAGTCGAGTACTACAACAAGGGCGGCATCCTGCCCTTCGTGCTGGAACAGCTGCTCGCGTAAGCCGGGCGGTGGCGGGCACCTGCCCGCCACCGCCCCTTGCGGATGGGCCGGGAGATATCTTCATCGCCCTCTGCTAAACCTCTGTGTGATGCACGCGACATTTGTGTGCCGTGTGCACCGCATATTTAATAAAAATACCTTTAACTCTTGAATCAAGCCCGCCGTTCCATTAGCATTCGCTTAACTACATGACACTGACCTAGCCCCAGGAGCCCGCCATGAAAAAACAATCCGCCGTCGTCGTCTTGTCCGCCCTCGTCCTTGCCGGCCTGTCCGCCTGCGGCGGCGACAAGACGCTCACTTACCAGGCCAACATCAAACCGCTGCTCGACGCCAAGTGCGTGTCCTGTCACGTGCCGGGCGGCCCGGGCTACGAAAAGTCCGGTCTGCGCCTGGACAGCTATGAAGCCGTGATGAAAGGCACCAAGTTCGGTGCGGTCGTCGTGCCCGGTTCCAGCGTCAGCAGCACGATGTACCGCCTGGTGTCGGGCAAGGCCGATCCTTCGATCCGCATGCCGCACGGCCAGGCCGCGCTGCCCGAGGCGGATGTGCAAATGATCGGCGCCTGGATCGACCAGGGCGCCAAGAACTGACCCTTCCCAACCCCGGAACGCCTGCCATGAACAACCGCCACTTCTATCATTTCAGCGCCCTGCCGATGTCGATGCGCATGGTCTACACCATGACGCTGCTGGTTCTGGGCACGGGCTACCTGTTCGCCATGTTGCAGGTGTTCTTCAGCCATGCGGGCCTCGACGGCGATCCTTCCATGATTTCCGCCGAGGACATCCGCATCGCCTACCACGGCAGCGACAGCGACACGCGCCTCGAAACCGCGCTGAAAGGCCCCATGGCCGGCATGCTGCCGCCAGAGGAACGCGCGGTGATTTTTGCCTGGGTCAAGGACGGCACCAAGAAAGAGGCCTACGAACAGAAGGTCAAGCCCATCGTCGAGGCCCGCTGCCTGGCCTGCCACGACGGCAGCAACCCGCACATGCCCGTCGTGTCGAGCTACGAGGAAATCACCAAGCTCACCGCGCGCGACGAAGGCGCGACGATTCCGACCCTGGTGCGCGTCTCGCACATCCACCTGTTCGGCATCACCTTCATCTTCTTCATCGTCAGCAGCATCTTCGCCCATGCCTACATGCGGCCGCTGTGGCTGAAGTGCGTGGTAATCGTGCTGCCCTTCCTCACCATCCTCACCGACATCTTCTCGTGGTATCTCACCAAGCTGGTCCCCGGCTTTGCCTGGTTCATCATCGGCAGCGGCGCCCTCATGGGCCTGTCCTTCGCCACCCAGTGG
>JAIWOS010000159.1 GCA_020217265.1 Thiobacillus sp.
ATCGTGTCGATGTGGCAGATGTGGTTCTACACCCTTCCGGACGAAGTGCAGGAATGCGAAGGCGCCCTGCCCGTCATCAAGCGTAGCGGCGCCTGATCCGCCCCCGGCTGGCTCAGGCCAGCTTGCGGTAGAGGGTGCGCTCGCTGATACCAAGCCTGGCGGCGAGCGATTTGCGGTCGCCGCCATGGCGTGCCAGCGCCCATTGCAGATAGCGCCGTTCGGCCACCTCCAGCGGCACGACCTCGTCCGCGGCCGCCACCTCGCCCTGCCCGGCCACTTCGGGCGGCAGGTGCCCCGGCAGCAGCACGTCGCCATCCGCCATCAGCATCGCGCGTTCGAGAATGTTGCGCAGTTCGCGGATATTCCCCGGAAAGTCGTAGTCCTGCAGCCGCGCGCGCGCCGCGGCGGACAGGCTGTAGGCACGCCCCGGTGCCAGCCGCGTCAGCAGGGTGTCGGCCAGCAGGCCGATGTCTTCGCGCCGCTCGCGCAGCGCAGGCAGCACGATGGGAAACACGCTCAAGCGGTAATAGAGGTCGCGCCGGAACGTGCCGGCGTCCACCATCGCTTTCAGATCGCGGTGCGTCGCGGCGACGAGGCGGAAATCCGCGCGGTGCGTTTCCAGTCCGCCGACGCGGCGGAAGGTGCCCGATTCCAGCAGGCGCAGCAGCTTCACCTGCAATGACAGCGGAATGTCACCCACCTCATCGAGAAAAAGCGTACCGCCCGCGGCCGATTCGACCAGGCCGATCTTGCGCTGGTTGGCGCCGGTGAACGCGCCTTTCTCATAGCCGAACAGTTCACTTTCGAACAGCGTCTCGGTCAGGCCCGAACACTCGACCACCACAAAGGGGCCGTGCTCACGCCCGCTTTGCTGGTGAATCGCCTGCGCGACCAGTTCCTTGCCGGTGCCCGATTCGCCCAGGAGCAGCGCCGTGGTATCGGACGGCGCCACGCGGCGCACCAGTTCGAGCATGCGGTTGAACGCCGGCGACTTGCCGACCAGGCCGGTTTCGACGGGAAAGCTGCTGGCCTCGCGCACCGTGCTCATGCGCTCGACAAAGTACTCGATCTTGCCCGACGCGCCGACGATGGGCGTCAGTTCCACATCCACGTGTTCCTCGCCGCGCGGCGTATGATGCAGGTGCAGTACGCGGTTCGGCTCGCCGCTGACACGGCTGGCAGCCAGGGGACAGAATTCGCCACATTCGTCGCACGGCCGGCTGTAGCCGTGCGACACGGAATAGCAGGTTTGCCCGACCACGTCGCGGCCCGATGAAAATATGCGGCGATAGGCCGCATTCGCAGCAAGAATCCGGTAATCGCCATCCATCACGATCTGCGGATCGGGATGCGTTTCCAGAAAACTGATGAGCTCGTTCGTGGGGGACATGCGCGACACTGCCATTTCTGTCATGATTTATTTTTATATTTTGCCACATCTGGCGAGACAGAAAATAACCTACTTGCATTAGGCTTATTTATAGGCTTGATTTATCAAATCAATTCCGAATCCGGCCTGTCCAGCGAGCTGGCACGGGCCTTGCGAATATGAGGGAATGTTAATGAAACTGCCTCTCCCCGTTTTTCTGCAGAACCGGCTGGGTCGGGAAATCGCCCTCGCCATCGCGATCAAGCTCGTGGTGATCGCGGCGATCTTTTTCGCTTTCTTTCATGGCAACACCGTAGCCACCGATCCCGACGCTGTCGCGGAGCGGCTTGCCAACCCCCAACAACAAACCACGCATTAAACCCAAGGAGCGCCCATGCTGACCGAAGAACTCGTTGACCTTTCCAGGCTGCAATTTGCCGTCACCGCGCTGTATCACTTCCTGTTCGTCCCGTTGACGCTGGGGCTCGCGTTCATTCTGGTGATCATGGAACTCACCTACGTGATCACCGACCGCCCGATCTACAAGGACATGGTGCGCTTCTGGGGCAGGCTGTTCGGCATCAACTTCGCGCTGGGGGTGACCACCGGCATCACCATGGAATTCCAGTTCGGCACCAACTGGGCGTATTACTCGCACTACGTCGGCGACATTTTCGGCGCGCCGCTGGCGATCGAGGGGCTGATGGCGTTCTTCCTCGAATCGACCTTCATCGGCCTGTTCTTCTTCGGCTGGGACCGGCTCAACAAGTGGCAGCATTTCATGGTCACGGTGCTGATGGCGCTGGGCTCCAACCTCTCCGCGCTGTGGATCCTGATCGCCAACGGCTGGATGCAGAACCCGGTCGGCGCGGAGTTTTCCTTCGTCACCATGCGCATGGAAATGACCGATTTCTGGGCCATCGTTTTCAACCCCGACGCGCAGGCCAAGTTCGTGCATACCGTGTCGGCCGGTTACGTCACCGCGTCGTTGTTCGTGCTCGGCATTTCCAGCTGGTATCTCCTGAAGGGGCGCGATCTCGACTTCGCACGCCGCTCGTTCCGCATTGCCGCCGGTTTCGGCTTCGCCTCCGCGCTGTCGGTGATCGTGCTGGGCGACGAATCGGGCTACACCGTCGGCGAGGCGCAGCAGACCAAGATGGCGGCGATCGAGGCGATGTGGGAAACCGAGCCTGCGCCCGCCGCGTTCACGCTGTTCGCGTTGCCCAATCAGAAAGCCGAGCGCAACGATTACGAACTGCAGATTCCCTACGTGCTCGGTTTGATCGGTACGCGCTCGCTCACCAAGGAGTTGCCCGGCATCAAGGAAATCAAGGAAAAGAACCGCGCGCGCATCGAGTCCGGCATCCAGGCCGTCGTCGCGCTGGAAAAACTGCGCAAGAACCGCGACGACTGGGCTGCCCGCTCGCAGTTCGATTTGCACAAAGCCGATCTCGGTTTCGGCCTGCTGCTGAAGAAGTACACCGTGGACGTCTCCCAGGCCACGCCCGAGATGATCCAGAAGGCGGTGGACGACACCATCCCGAAGGTGGCGCCGCTGTTCTGGAGCTTCCGCATCATGGTCGCGCTGGGCTTCGCCTTCCTGCTGCTGTTCTCGCTGGCGCTGTTCTATTCGGTGAAGGGTAACTTCATCGAGAAGAAGTGGCTCTTGCGCTGGGCGTTCTGGTTCATTCCCATGCCCTGGATCGCGGCCGAGCTTGGCTGGGTCGTCGCCGAATACGGCCGCCAGCCGTGGACGATCTACGGCGTGCTGCCCACCCACCTGTCGGTGTCGAACCTCACGCCGGCCAACATCTACGGTTCGCTGGCGGGCTTCGTCGGCTTCTACACCGTGCTGCTCGTCGTCGAAATGTACTTGATGACCAAGTACGCGCGTCAGGGTCCGGCCAGCCTGGGCACCGGTAAGTATCACGGCGAAAAAGCATCCGGCGGCGCCCTGCCCGCAGACGCACCGGCACAGAAAATCTAAGGAGCTGACATGGATTACGAAACCCTCAAACTGATCTGGTGGCTGCTGGTCGGCGTGCTGCTGGTGGGCTTTGCCATCATGGACGGCCACGACATGGGCATGGGCGTGCTCTTGCCCTTCGTCGGCAAGACCGACCTCGAACGCCGCGCCGTGATCAACACCGTCGCCCCGCACTGGGACGGCAACCAGGTGTGGTTCATCACCGCGGGCGGGGCGATCTTCGCCGCCTGGCCGCTGGTCTATGCCACCGCCTTCTCGGGCTTTTACTGGGCGATGATGGCCGCGCTGTGGGCGCTGTTCTTCCGCCCGGTCGGCTTCGACTACCGCTCCAAGATCAAGAACCCGACCTGGCGCAACACCTGGGACTGGGGCCTCTTCATCGGCGGGGCGGTGCCGCCGATCATCTTCGGCGTGGCCTTCGGTAATTTGTTGTTGGGCGTGCCCTTCCACTTCAACGACCTGATGATGTCCACCTACACCGGCAGCTTCTGGGCGCTGCTCAACCCCTTTGCGCTCTTGGCCGGGGTGGTGAGCCTGGCGATGATCACGACGCAGGGCGCCAACTATCTGATGATGCGCACCGAAGGCGACATCTACCGCCGCGTGCGCGCCGCCAGCCTGATCTTCGCGGCGCTGGCCATCGTCACCTTCGCCCTGGCGGGCGTGTGGGTCGCCAACGGCATCCCCGGCTACGTCATCACCAGCGCGGTCGATCCCAATGCCTTGCCCGACCCGCTCGCCAAGACGGTCGAGGTTTCCGCCGGCGCGTGGATGCACAACTACACGCAGTACGCCTGGGCGAAGTGGGTGCCGATCGCCGCCTTTGCCGCGCTTCTCGCCAGCATCGTGTTCTCGCGCCTCAACCAGGCCGGGCTTGCGTTCTGGTCGTCGTCGATCGCCTGCGCCGGCATCATCGGCACGGCGGGCGTGTCGATGTTCCCCTTCATCATGCCCTCGTCCACCGACCCGCGCTCCAGCCTCACCGTGTACGACGCCGTGTCCTCGCACCTCACGCTCGGCCTCATGCTCGGCGCCACGGTCATCTTCATGCCGCTGATCGTGTTCTACACCTCGTGGGCCTACAAGGTGATGTGGGGCAAGGTGACGACGGAGTACATCGCCGCCAACGACAAATCGGTCTATTGAGCAAGCCATCATGCTGAATCCGACACATCTCGTTTTACCGCTGATGCTTGCCGCCACCGGCGCGCAGGCGGCCACGCTCACCGTCAACCTCGATGGCGTTCAGCCCGGCGGCGGCGCGCTCACCGTGCTGCTGTTCGACCGTGCCGACGGCTTTCCCAAGGAAGCCAAAGCCCGCGCCCGCCACACGCTGCCCGCGGGCAGCCGCGCCATCGCGCTGGAAGGCCTGAAGCCCGGCGACTACGCCGTCTTGGCCTACCACGACGAAAACGGCAACGGCGAGCTCGACCGTTTTCTCGGCATGATCCCCAAGGAAGGCTGGGGGCTGTCGAACAACCCCAAGGTCAGCGGCAAGCCTGCCTTCAAGGATGCCGCCATCGCGCTGCCGGAATCCGGCGCCGCGACCACGATCCAACTTGATTACTGAAAGGAATCGCCATGTGGTATTTCGCCTGGATTCTCGGAGTCACCATGGCCGTGCTGCTCGCCTCGATGAGCGCGATGATGTGCGATGCCAAGGAATGCGCGCTCGACGAAGCGCGCAAGCAAAATCCGGATGCCTGAACGCAGGCATCAGCCAACCCATCCAGTCAAACCAGGAGCTTTCATGAAACGCCTTGCACTTCCCGTTTTGCTGTTCACCCTGGGCCTGGGCATTGCCCACGCCGACAACACCCCGCAGGCCAACCCGCGGGCGGTCGTCGTCGAAGACATCAGCCGCGCCGACTTTGCCGGCACCGTTGCCGCGCTCAAGTCCCAGCTCACCGCCGACGGCTGGAATCTCGTCGCCGAGATCGACATCGGCGCGCGGCTGGCGAAAAAGAACGTCAACCTGCCGGGCGGCCTGGTCATTCTCGAATTCACCAGCGGCGGCGCCACCATTCCGCTGCTGAAAAACGAGTCCACCCGCTACGTCGCCGGCCTCATGCCGTGCAGTCTCTCGGTCTACGCGAAAGACGACGGCCGCGTCGTCGTGTCGCGCATGAACGCCGGCGCGATGGCGGGCATGATGGAACCCAAGGTCGCCGAGGTGCTGAAACAGTCGTCCGCACGCATGGATGTCAGCATCGCCGCCGCACTCGCCCGCGCCGGCAGCTGATCCCCACACTTTCCAGACAGGAAGCCCCATGAGCCAACGCATCATCATCCTCGGCGCAGGTTTCGCCGCGCTCACCGCCGTGCGCGAACTGCGCCGCCGCGCGCCCGATGCCCGCATCGCGCTCATCGCGCCGAAGGCCGAGCTGATGTACTACCCGAGCCTGATCTGGGTGCCTGCGGGTTTGCGGCGCGGCGACGATCTCAGGATCGATGTCTCGGGCTTTCTTTCCGCGCACAAGGTCGAGTTTCATGCCGCCCGGGTCACCGGCCTGGCGGATCACGGCCGCACCGTGCTGACCGACAACGGCACCTACACCAACGACGCACTGCTGATCGCCAGCGGCGGACGCTTTCTCAAGGCGCTGCCCGGCATCGAGCATGCGCTGACGATCTGCGAAGGCGCCCCGGCGGCAGAGGCGATCCGCGAACGGCTGACGACAATGGACGGCGGCAGCATCGCCTTCGGCTTTGCCACCAACCCCAAGGAACAGGGCGCGATGCGCGGCGGCCCGATGTTCGAATTGCTGTTCGGCATCGACACCCTGCTTCGCAAACAGGGTCGGCGCGAGAAATTCAAACTCACTTTCTTCAGCCCCGCAAAGGAGCCGGGTAAACGCCTGGGTGACAAGGCAGTGGCCGGTCTGCTGCGCGAGATGGAGAAGCGTGGTATCGCCACCCATCTCGGCCACAAGCTTACCGGCTTCGAGGCCGACCGCGTCAAGACCGAAGGCGGCGAGGTGCCCGCCGACCTCATCCTCTTCATGCCCGGCATGACCGGCTCGGCGTGGGCGGGTGAATCCGGCTTGGTGCTTTCGGACGGCGGCTTCTTCAAGGCCGACGCGCACTGCCGTGTGGAGGGTGCCGACCGCGTCTTCGTCGCGGGCGATGCAGGCAGCTACCCCGGCCCCGACTGGCTGCCCAAGCAGGCGCACATGGCTGACCTGCAGGCGCGTGCCGCCGCCGAAAACCTGCTCGCTGCGCTCGACGGCAAGCCGCCAGTCGCCAGCCCCAAACCCGAACTGATCTGCATCGTCGACACGCTCGATCGCGGCATCCTGGTCTACCGCGACGAGAAGCGCGCGCTGATCCTGCCGCCCTGCCGCCTGTTCCACTGGGCCAAGCGCTTCTTCGAATGGATGTACCTGCGTCCCTACCGCAAGGCGAAACCGGCATGACGGGCGTTGCCGATCGCGCTTGGGCGCGCGGCGTCTCGCTCGTCGCCGCATTCCTGCTGATGCTGCTCGTCACGCTGTTTCCGCGACCGCTCACCGCCGAGGATGGCAGCCCCATCGGCCACGGCACGCTCATGCTCATCATGTGGGGCATGTCGGCAGGCTTCGTGCACGGCGTCGGTTTCGTGCCGAGAAATGCCCTGCTCCGCGTGCTGCTCGGCCCCTGGGCGGCGTGGGCATGTCTCGCTGTCGGCCTGTTTTTCTACGTCCGTTATTTCCTGAGGTAACCCATGTCCACGCATTACCAGCGTATCGGCGGCGAACCCGCCCTGCGCCAGCTTACCCGCCGTTTCTACGAAATCATGGATGAACTGCCGGAAACCTACGCGCTGCGCAAGCTGCACCCGGAAGATCTTTCGGAATCCGCCGACAAGCTGTTCGAATTCCTGTCCGGCTGGACGGGCGGCCCGCAACTCTTCATCGAGAAACACGGCCACCCCATGCTGAGGCGGCGCCATATGCCCTTCAGCATCGGCCGCGAGGAGCGCGACCAGTGGCTGCTGTGCATGAAGCTGGCGCTGGAGGAGGTTGTGCCGGAGGCGACGCTGCGCGACGAACTCTATGCCGCGCTCGCCCGCGTGGCCGACCACATGCGCAACCGTCCGGAAGGAGGATACGCCGAAACGGCCGCGTCCTCGTGTACCGCCCACTGACCGACCCCTTTCCCAACCGAACTCTCGTCCCCTCATGGCCCACATCGTTATCCTCGGCGCAGGCACCGGCGGCACGCCGGCCGCCTACGAAATGCGCCAACTGCTCGACAAGTCCCACGCCGTCACCCTCATCAACGCGTCGGAAACCTTCCAGTTCGTGCCGTCCAATCCCTGGGTGGCGCTCGGCTGGCGCAAGCCGCGCGAGGTCACGTTCGCACTGCGCCCCTATCTCGAAAAGAAGGGCATCCACTTCATCGCCCAGCGCGCCGACAAGATCGACGCCGCCAGCAACACGATCCACCTCGCCAACGGCGAGTCGGTGAATTACGACTACCTGGTGATCGCCACCGGCCCCCGCCTCGCATTCGACCTGGTACCCGGCGCGGGCCCCGAGCACGGCCACACCGAATCGGTCTGCACCGTCGATCACGCGCAACGCGCCTACGCCAACTATCAGGAATTCCTCAAGAATCCGGGCCCGGTCATCGTCGGCGCGCTGCCCGGCGCGTCGTGCTTCGGCCCGGCCTACGAGTACGCGATGGCGCTGGAAACCGACCTGCGCCGCCGCAAGCTGCGCCACAAGGTGCCCATCACCTACGTCACCTCCGAACCCTACATCGGCCACCTGGGCCTGGGCGGCGTCGGCGATTCGAAAACGCTGCTGGAAAGCGAATTCCGCCAGCGCCACATCAAGTGGATCACCAACGCCAGAACCACGCGGGTGGACGCCGGGACAATGCACGTCGACGAAGTCAACGACAACGGCGAGACGATCCGCCAGCACGCGCTCGATTTCCGCTACGCGATGATGCTGCCGCCGTTCCGCGGCGTGGATGCCGTCGCCGGCGTCGAAGGCCTGTGCAACGCGGCGGGCTTCGTCAATGTCGACGAATTCCAGCGCAGCACGGCGTACCCCAACATCTATTCGGCGGGCGTGTGCATCGCCATCCCGCCGGTCGAGCAGACACCGGTGCCCACCGGCACCCCCAAGACCGGCTACATGATCGAATCGATGGTCACCGCCATCGTCCACAACATCGCCGACGAACTCGCCGGCAAAGCGCCCAGCCACACCGGCACCTGGAGCACCATCTGCCTCGCCGACATGGGCGATACCGGCGCGGCCTTCGTCGCCATCCCGCAGATTCCGCCGCGCAACGTGACCTGGGCGCGCAAGGGCAAGTGGGTGCACTACGCCAAGGTAGCGTTCGAGAAGTACTTCATCCGCAAGATGAAGACCGGGAATTCGGAGCCGCTGTACGAAAAATTCGTACTGAAGGCGCTGGGCATCAAGCGCCTGAACTGAGCCGCCGAACGGTCACGCAGGCGCCGCAGAACCGCCGGCTCATTTCAGGGCGAGCGTCCTGCTGAAAAACGCGCCGACCTTGTCCGGCGGCAGGGGGCGCGCGAACACGTAGCCCTGGATCTCGTCGCAGCCGCGCTTCTTCAGAAAGGCCACCTGCTCCTGGGTTTCCACGCCTTCCGCCACCACGCGCATGTTGAGCGCATGCGCCAGGCGGATGATGGCGGTGGCAATCTCGGCGTCGTCGCTGTCGATCAGCACATCGTCGATCAGGCTTTTGTCGATCTTCAGCGCGTCGATCGGCATGCGCTTCAACTGGCCGAGATTGGAGTGCCCGGTGCCGAAGTCGTCGATGTAGACGTGCAGGCCGCGCTGGCGCAGCGCATCGAGCATGGCGAAGGTGCGTTCCGGATTCTCCATCGCCGCGCTCTCGGTCACTTCCACCTGCAGATGCGACGCGTCCATGCCGGTTTCGCGCAGGATGGCATCGATATCGTCGGCGAGCCGTTCGTCGGTGAACTGGCGCGGCGACAGGTTGATCGCCACCGGCGGCGGCTCGAGCCCCGCATCGCGCCAGGCGATCCACTGCTCGCACGCCGTGCGCGCCACCCAGCGCCCGATCGGCACGATGAGTCCGGTTTCCTCCGCCACCGGGATGAACTTCTCCGGGCTGACGATGCTTCCGGAACGCGTCAGCCAGCGGATCAGCGCCTCGATCCCAACCACCCGGCCACTGGCAAGATCGACCTTGGGCTGGTAGACGAGCGCCAGTTCACGACGATCGATGGCCTGGCGCAGGCCGTTTTCCAGCATGAGATGTTGCTGCGCCATCGTGTTGAGCTCGTCGCTGTAATACTCGAACCCGGTGCGGCGCTGCTTGGCCTGGTACATGGCGAGATCGGCCTGGCGCAAGAGGGTGTTGGCGTCCTGGCCGTCGTCGGGGTACACGCTGATGCCGATGCTGGCGCCGATGGCGTAGCGTCGCTGTTCGATCTTGAACGACTCGGCCAACGCGGCGATGAGCTTGGCGGCGACCCGGCTGGCGGCGCGCGAAGCCGGCGGGTGCGTGAGCACGACGGCGAACTCGTCGCCGCCCAGACGCGCGACGAAATCGTCGGCACGCAGCTGCTCGTCGAGCCGGCTGGCGACCACGCGCAGCACCTGGTCGCCCACCTCGTGGCCCTGCGAGTCGTTGATGTGCTTGAATCGGTCAAG
>JAIWOS010000088.1 GCA_020217265.1 Thiobacillus sp.
ATCGATGAACAGCAGCGACACCTGCGCCTCCTCGCGCTGCGCACGCGCCAGCGCGTGGCCCAGGAACTCCTGGAAATACGAGCGGTTGGGGAGCCCCGTCAAGGGATCGTGGTTGGCCAGCATGTCGAGCCGCATCTCGGAATAGCGCCGCTCGGCAAGCGCCGCTGCGACGAACAGCCCGCCCAGCGCCATGATCATTATGCTCATCTGCAGGGCGAACACGTCTTGCGGCCGCGTGTTCGCGTCGATGCCGCCGTAGGACATCAGCGCCATGCCGAGCACGATGGGCGCCGCGAGAAAGATCGCCATGCTTGCGCCGGTGACGGAAAAGCGCAGCGCCGCCCACAACACCCCAGGCAGCAGCACGAACAGCACGATCTCGGCCGGACGCAGCGGCTCGGCGACCTGCATCAGCAGCCGGGTCAGGACAAGCATGCCGAGCACCAGCACCAGCCCTTCCAGGCGCGCCCGCCTGCTGGTCGGCAGCAAATCCCAGCGCGATGCCGTCATCAGGATCGGCGCGATGAGATAGATGCCCAGGATGTCGCCCAGCCACCAGACCCACAGAGCGCGCGGAATCAAGTCGGCCGGCAGGGTGCCAAGAAGGTGCAGGCTCGTCACGCCGACGCAGGCGCTCACCGCGCTGCCCACCGGCGCGATCGCCAGCGCAAACTTGGCCACACTCGCTACGTAATCCAGCGTCAGACTGAACGGCGCGAGCCGGTGCGCGAGGTAATGCATGAGCCACGCACCGGCCGCCGCGCCGCAGGCGATCGCGAACGCCAGCGGGGGCGGCGAGCCCAGGCTGTTGGCGGCGAACGAGCCGAGCAATACGCCCGCCACCCCGGGCAAACCGAAGCGCAGGCTGGCGGCAGCGCCAATGCCGGCGGCCAGCCAGACGGCGGCGGCCACGCCGGCGACGTAGGTCGAGAGTCTGAGGCTGAGGAGCGCGGCCAGCCCGTAGGCCAGGGCCGTGAGGCCGACGATCAGCGCGGGGCGTCGAAGCTCGGCGAAAGCGGACAGTGCGGGGCGAGGCAAGACGTCAAACGCAGCAGGCGGATTTACTGTGCCGGGTCGAGCTGCGCGCGCACCGATTCCAGCGCATCCTTGAGAGTTTCCTCGGGCAGTTCGTTCAACTGTTCCGCCAGCATTTCGGCGGCGTCGATCGTATCCAACTCGTCCGGCAAGGTGTCGGTGTCGAGATTGGCGACGAACACCGCGGCAGCGCCTGTCACCTGCAGGAGCTGCCGGCGCTCGCTCATCAGCAGTTCGATCTCTTCGCGCAGCAGTCGAATTTCGTCTTCTTTCATGGCAGTGAGGCTCATGTCGTCTCCGTCGTTTTCAGGTTAGCCGAACAGGGTCAGCACGCCAGTGTAACCATACAGCCGATCGTGCGAAATTTCACCGTTTGCGAAAAACCCCACCAAAGGGAATTCGCCCAGGGTGTCGCGGATCAGGCCCAGCTCGCGGTGCGGCGCGCCGAACATGTGCTGCCCGCGCCCCAGGCACGATACGTATACGCCGCCGCGGATCGGGCCGCCGAGCTGCGCGCGGATCGCCGTCAGCATGCGCACGAGGTCGGCCTCGGCACTTTCCTGGTCGCGCTTGCAGAACAGCAGTTCGTCGCCGGGCTGCACGTACTCGCCGATGGCGACCAGGTCGTTCTGCGGGTCGACGCCGAGGATGTTGCGCACCAGGTAATCGCCGGTATCCGAGCCACGCACCGGCAGGCCGACGAAAATGAAGCCCGCCGCGCGCCGCAGGTCGCGCGCCAGCACCTCGCCGATCTCCTCCTTCATCACCGCCAGCGCCGGCCGGTGATCGAGCGACCCGACGATATTCTTCGTCGCCTCGGTAATCACGTGACGCGGCCCCAGCGGCGAAATGCCCTGCGAGAGCCGGGTCGCCAGCCGCACCCGGTCCGAAAACAGCACACCGGAAAGGCCGCCTTTCACCACGCCGTCGGCGATCTGGGCGGTATCGCCCTGCGCGCTCGACAGACCGCCGACGACGAAGCCGCTCGCCACCTGCGCGCTCAGCGCCTCGATCAGTTCCTGGATCTGCGGATTGGCCGGGTCGCCGTGGGCGAATGCAAGGTAAGCGTCGGCCGCCTCGATGTCCTGCGGCGCGCGTGCCAACGGCAGCATGCGGAAATCGCCCGCGTCGAACTCGCCCAGCATCACCGCTATCGCGGGCTCTTCGAGATACTCCGTCCCGCTCGCGCAGATCCCCACGCCCACGCTGCCGGTCCAGTGCGGCACGCCGGTCGCCCCGCGAAAAAAGGCCAGAATCGCGTCGAGTTCGCCAGCGAGGGTATCGGCCACGTAGAGAAACCCGAGCGAAGCGGCTGCGGGGATTGCGCCCAGCTGACGCATGCAGTCCTGCGCGGCGAGCCGCCAGTCTGGGTCGGCGGCGTGCGCATGTCGAAAAGTGTTAGTCACGGTCATCAAGAACGGGGGGTCAGTAACCGGTCTTGCCGCTATTTGGCAAATCACCTTCCCCGAAAAAGTTCCAGAGCAGGTGTGCCACCACCTCTGGAGCGATGACGGTATGGTGGTTGTGAGTGTCCTGCAAACCGACGCGCAGCTTCTTGCGCAACTCGGGGTCACCGGTCAGATCGAAGATGATGTCTACCTTCGCTCCCATAGACAATACTTCCATCGCATCCCGGAACACCGGAACCTTGCTGTGCGCAAATCCCATGGCCACAGGGGAATCCGGATTGTGGTGTGCAACCGCAACAATCTCAACATTAACTCGATCTTCCTGGATTTTTTCCAGGAAATGCTCGGCGAATTTCTCGCCCACCTCGCCCAAACCCAGCAGAGCCACCTTGACGGATTGCTTCATTGGAAAATCTCCTCTGTCATCAATTTTGGTAAGCATGCAGGCACATAGCCGAGCAATTGCCGACGATAATCCCGCATCCTGACATTATCGATGGCAAGCCGGGATTACTTGAGCCTCTAACCCGATTGGTCGCACATAATACGCTCCATGAAGCCTGCCACCCCGCCGTATCCTGCTATCACACCCTACGCCAGCGGCATGCTCGCCGTCGGCGGCATTCACCATGTTTACTGGGAAACCTCCGGCAACCCGGACGGCATTCCCGTGCTGTTCGTGCACGGCGGCCCCGGCTCGGGCACCTCGCCGGCGCAGCGGCGATTCTTCGACCCTGCGCGCTACCGTATCGTGCT
Organism: Thiobacillus sp.; assembly: GCA_020217265.1. Lineage (GTDB taxonomy): Bacteria > Pseudomonadota > Gammaproteobacteria > Burkholderiales > Thiobacillaceae > Thiobacillus. The sequence continues at coordinate 3,201 of JAIWOS010000088.1, forward strand.
GTTCGACCAGCGCGGCGCGGGCCGCTCGACCCCGCACGGCGAACTCGCCGACAACACCACGCCGCACCTCATCGCCGACATGGAAGCCTTGCGGCGCGAACTCGGCGTCGAGCGCTGGCTTGTCTTCGGCGGTTCGTGGGGGTCCACGCTCGCGCTCGCCTACGCCGAGGCGCACCCCGATGCCTGCCTCGGCCTGGTGCTGCGCGGCATTTTCCTGTGCCGCCCGCAGGAGATCGACTGGTTCCTCTACGGCATCCGCGCCTTTTTTCCCGAAGCGCAGCGCCGGCTCGCCGAATACCTCCCCGAGGCCGAGCGCCACGATCTGCTCACCGCCTACCACCGGCGGCTCGTCGACCCCGACCCGCGCGTGCACCAGCCCGCCGCCTACGAGTGGGCGACGTTCGAGGCTTCGTGCTCCACGCTGCTGCCCAACCCCGAGCTCATCGCGGCGTTCGGCAGCGACAAGACCGCGCTCTCGCTCGCGCGCATCGAGGCGCACTACTTCGTGAACCGCATCTTTTTGCCGGAGAACAGCCTGCTCGCCAACGTGCATCGCATCCGGCACCTGCCGGCGACCATCGTGCAGGGCCGCTACGACGCGGTGTGTCCGATCGTCTCGGCCGACGATCTCGCCCGCGCCTGGCCCGAGGCGCGCTACGTGATCGTGCCGGACGCCGGCCACTCCGCCTTCGAACCGGGCATCTGCCGCGAACTCGTCGCCGCCTGCGACCGCTTCGCGGCGACCGGGGGCTTCGCGCCATGAGCGAGAAACTCTCGCCCTACGTGTTCGACGCCAGCGCCGACAATTTCAACCGGCTGGTGCTGGAAAACTCGCACAAGGGGCCAGTGCTGGTGCACTTCTGGACGCCCAAGGCCGGGCCCTGCTTCATGCTCATGCCGCGCCTCGTCAAGCTCGCAGGCGAATACGGCGGCAAGTTCCTGCTAGTGATGCTGAATGCGGACGAGCTTCCCGAACTCGCGCGCCGCTTTTCGGTGAACTCGGTGCCCACGGTCAAATTCTTCTGGCGCGGCGAGGTCGCGCACACCATCCACGGCGCCGAGCCCGACAACAGCTTCCGCGAGGCGCTCGACCGCTTCATCGCCGGCGACGCCAACCGCGCCCATGCGCTCGGGCTGGCGGCCTGGCAGGCCGGGCAGGTCCAGCAGGCGCGCCTGCTGCTCGCCAACGCGGCGATGGCCGAGCCGGACAACCTCGCCATTCCGCGCGACCTCGCCAAACTGCTGTGGGCGCAGGGCGAAGGCGAACAGGCGCTCAAACTGCTGGAAAGCCTGCCGCCGGAGGCACGCCGGGCGCCGGAAATCGCAGCGCTCTACCCGCATCTGGCGCTGGCGGAGGCCGCGCGGCAGGCCCCCGCGCTCGCCGAACTCGACGCCACGCTGGCACTGCATCCGAACGACCCCGCGCTCCTGTTCCAGCGTGCCGCCGTGCTGCTCGCGCAGGACGACTACGAGAACGCGATGGCCGCCCTGCTGGCGCTCGCACGCACCGACCGTGGCTACCGCCACGACCTCGGCCGCGCCTGCCTCGTCGCGCTGTTCGACCTGCTGGGCGGCGCGCATCCGCTGACGCAGCACTACCGCCGCGCCCTGGCCGATTCGCTGAATTGAATTTCGCCCACCCTGCCTTCGCCCCCTACCGCGCGCTCATCGACGCGCTCGGCCTGGAGCACAGGCTGCCGACGCTGGACGCGCTCAACGCGCTGGCCACCGAAAGGGAGATTCGCCAGGCGCGCGGTCTGCCTCTGCGGTTCGTCGCACCGGCGTGCCGCCACTCGGCGCGCGACTACGAAACCCGCATCCTCGAAACCGGCGCAGTGCCGACGCGCGCCGACACCTGGCACGATGCGCTCAACGCCCTGGTGTGGCTGCGCTTTCCGCGCTTCAAGGCGGCGCTGAACGCTGCGCACGGCGAGGCCATTGCCGCGGAAACAAACGCCGCGCGCGGCCGCCGCCGCGACGCGCTGACGGTGCTCGACGAATCCGGCGTGTGGGTGCTGGGCAACGATGCGGGCCTTTACGACCTGCTTGTCGACCATGCCTGGGAAGCCCTGTTCGTACATCGCCGGCACGCGGTCGTGTGCCATATGCGGTTCATCGTCATTGGGCACGCCCTGCTGGAAAAAGCGCTCGCACCCTATGCGTCGATGACCGGAAAATGCCTCTGGCTGGCTGAGGCAGCGGGCGATTCGGAAGCGGCCGCCTGTGCCGCTCTGGGTGCCATTGCCACCCCGCGCCGGCTCGCGCCGCTGCCGATTCAGGGCATCCCCGGCTGGGATCCGGCAAACGGCCAGGCAGACTACTACGCCAACGCCGAAGTGTTCCGCCCCGCACGCGCCGCGCTCACGGCCGACGACACAGCAGGCTGAGGCGCGGATCGTCACGCGCCAGCGGCTGCCACTTCGCCTCGCGGGGCTTCACCGCCCAATGGTCGATCAGCGCATCGTCGGTGGAGAACACCGCGCGCGACAGCGTCGCCACGCGGCGCGCACGGCAGTCGATGAGGCGCTTTTCCAGAATCTCGCGCACGGGCCGCAGGCTCGCAGGGTCGGTCTGCCCCGCCCGCATGGCGTGGCGCTCGTGGAAACCCTGCTTGTCCACCATCGGCTGCACGCTGCCGGTGTCGATAGAGACCACCGCCTCGGGCAGATCGGCAATCACCTGCCAGTTGGGGCCGGCCCCGGCCGGCAGGCACACCGCCAGCGCAGCCAGCAGCGTCCACCTCATCCGGCTTCGGCCGGCAGGTCGGCGCCCGCCACCCAGGCCTGCGCCAGTTCCAGATCGTCGAACAGCCGGATATCGGCCGACATGAACAGCCGGTTGATCCACATGCTCCACGCCACCCACTGGTCGCCGGTGAGGATGGCGATGCGGCCGAAATCGTTCTTGTGCTCGCGCGAGAATTTAAGCTCCTCCCACGCCACGTCGAGGCTGTACGACAGCATGTCGCGCAGGTCGAATAACACATTCACCGTGCCCTGGAATTCCACCCCATACACCACCGCCTGCTCGAACTCGCGGTAGTCGTCGAGCGTGAACTGCCCCATTACCGACACCGCAATGCGGTCGCCCTGCACATCGAGACTGATCATGGCCTGCTCCGGTCGAACTCAACACCCCAACTATAGCGAATCGGCAGGCGCCGGGGCGGACGCGCGCACCGCGAGCATGCCGGCCGCTGCCACCGTGGCCATGCCCGCCCACGCCAGCGCAGGCAGATGCTCGCCGAACAGCACCACGCCGTAGAGCGCCGAAAACGCCACGGTCGTATACGCGAGCGCGCCCACCGTGAGCGTGCGACCGCGATGGTAGGCACGCGTCAGCGCCAGCTGCGCCAGTGTCGCCGTCACACCGACGCCGATGAGCCACGGCCAGTCGGCCGCCTGCGGCCGGTGGAAACCCGCCGCCGCCATCCACGCCGCGCCCAGCAGAGTCGAGAGCAAGGTGAAATAAAACACCACCCGCCATTCCGGCTCGCCGAGCCTGCCCAGCGATTTCACGTTTACATACGCCACCGCCGCCAGAAACCCCGACACCAGCCCCGCCAGCGCCGGCCCCCAGGCCCGGCCATCCACCTGAGGCTGCAACAGCAGCACGATGCCGACGAAGCCCAGCCCCACGGCCGCCGTGATGCCGGCGCCGTGCTTTTCCTTCAGCCACCAGGCCGACAGCCCCGCGAGAAACAGCGGCGCCGTGTAGTTGAGGGTAACGGCCGTCGCCAGCGGCAGCCGCGCGATGGCGTAGAAAAACAGCACCAGCGCCGAAAACCCCGATAGCCCGCGCCACAGGTGCGCCGATGCGTGCGGCGTGGCGAGTGGTGCCAGCAACCGGCGATGCGAAACCGCAATCACACTCCAGATCGCCACCAGCCCGAAAACGGAACGGTAGAACACCAGTTCCGCGCTGGAAAACTGCACAGACAAATGCTTGACCAACACCCCCATCAGCGCGAACAGGGCCGCAGCCACCAGCATCCAGCTCGATTTCATGCGGAGCAAACCCGCTCAGCGGTCGAGCGGGCTGACGACGCCGCGTCCGCCCTTGTTCAGCACGTGCGTGTAGATCATCGTCGTTGCCACATCCTTGTGGCCCAGCAGTTCCTGCACCGTTCGAATGTCATAGCCGCTGGTCAGCAAATGCGTGGCAAACGAATGGCGCAGCGTATGCGGCGTGGCAGGCTTCACGATTCCAGCATCGCGCACCGCCTGCCGGATGGCCCGCTGGATCGCCTGATCCTGGACATGATGCCGTCGCACCGCGCCCGAACGCGGATCGACCGAACGGTTCTTTGAAGGAAACACATACTGCCACCCCCACTCGCGCCCTGCATTCGGGTACTTGCGATCCAGCGCATAGGGCAGGTAAACCTCGCCGTACCCTTCCGCCACGTCCTGCTCGTGCAACTCGCGCACCTGCTTCAGGTGCAATTTGAGCGGCTCGGCCAATGCGGACGGCAGCATGGTCACCCTGTCCTTGAAACCCTTGCCTTCGCGCACCAGAATCTCGCCCCGGCCGAATTCCACATCCTTCACCCGCAGCCGCAGTGCCTCCATGATCCTGAGCCCCGCGCCATACAGCAAACCCGCCACCAGCCAGTGCGTACCCGTTAGCCGCGACAACACCGCCTGCGCCTCCTCCCGGGTCAGCACCACCGGCAAGCGCTTCGGCGCCTTGGCCTGCGTCACGTTTTCCAGCCAGGAAAGTTCCTGTTCCAACACCTCGCGGTAGAGAAACAGCAAAGCAGATTTGGCCTGATTCTGCGTAGACGCCGAAACGCGCCCTTCAACTGCAAGATGCGTCAGAAACGCCTCCACTTCGCGCGCACCCATCTCTGCCGGATGCCGCTTGTCAAAGTGCAGCACGAAGCGTTTAATCCAGTCCACATACGCCTGCTCGGTACGAATGCTGTAATGCTTGAGCCGTATCTTGCCGCGCACCTGATCCAGCAAACGCGGCGACTGACTGAGTGACGTATTTGCGTTCATGTTAGGACAACCTAAAAAATCATAACATCATGATACTAATTGAAATTACAAATATGAAATCCATTATGACGCTTTGCAAAGCGTCATTTAGGATGGGCACTTTACGTTAGGCATTTTTCACGCAGATCAATTCGGGGGGGATTCACAGATGAAAAAAATCATATTATTCGGTTGCATTAGCTGCCTTTTAGTCGCTTGCGGTGGAAAACCATCCGGTATTTCTGATGAGTTTTACGATGAATACAAAATTCTTGGCGCGCCGAAAATTTTGTATCAGTGTGGCGAGCAAATAGGCTACTCAGCAGGTACAGGCATGGGCAGCACATACAACCACATCGTTACAGAGGCGAAAAAAGAGTGCGAAAGTTCTGAGAAAGAGTTCGAAATACTGGAGAGCCAACAATATGCAACCGACAAATGACAACCCCGTAAATTCTGAAGAATCAGCCTCTCCACCCAACCTAAACAAAAGCAGAGTTGAAAACGCAGTAATTGGTGTCTCTGTAGCGGGAGGTACAGCAGCTACCGCTGTGGGCGTTATTGCTGCGGGCACATCGGCCACTGGAGCAATCAGTGCTGCTGGTGCTGCCATCGGTGGCGTAGCGGGGGGTGTTTTGGGTTCTAGTGTTGGCCTAGCAACAGGTGGTGCGGGTATGGTGGCCACCGTCCCATTCGCAGCAGCGGGTGCAGCCATAGGTGGCTGGGCGGGTCCAGCCTTGGCGCTCGTGGGTATTGGCACTGCACCGGCATGGGCTGTGCCAGTCGCAATTTGTGGTGGTGTCGTTGCCTTGGGTGGCTTGCTAACTGGCACTTACAAATTTGCAAAATCACGCGGCAAAAAAAGCAATGCCTAACACTGCATTCGAGGGGGACGCGCTAAAGCGCGCCCCTCAATTCGGACGTTATGCCTACTCGCCTTCTGCCCATATCAAGCGGCTCCGAAATCCCGGATAATCGCGCGTATGGACCTCTTTGACACCACACAAGTCGGGGCATCAAACCGCCCGCCCTCGCATGCAGATCGTCACTCTGCGGCCGACCCCATCATTGCTGATGGTTTTCGTCGCGCGTTTGAAGCGTACCGACGCGGCACGGCGAGAACCCCTTTGTTATTGAACGGCGACGCGCTTGCCGTCCTTCGGGAATTACCCTCCGACTCCATTGATTTCGCAATGACATCCCCGCCTTACTGGGGAAAGCGAGAGTACGACAATGGTGGCATTGGACTTGAAGCCAACTACCAAGACTTCGTTAGAGACCTCGCCACGATTTTCGCCGAGCTAAAGCGTGTCCTCAAACCGACGGGGTCGTTCTGGCTGAACCTCGGCGATACATACAACGACAAAGGTCTGGTGGGCATCCCTTGGCGGGTGGCGTTTGAACTGACCGACAACCAAGGCTGGATACTCAGAAACAGTGTTGTATGGAACAAATTGAAAGGCGGGATGGACAACAGCAAAGACCGTTTAGGTAATTTGCATGAACAGGTCTTCCATTTCGTAAAGCAGGCTAGGGGTTACTACTACAACGCTGACGAGATTCGATCTAAGCCGCGAGAAGCAAAGGTCGTCAATGGCGCGGTTATTTCGGCGACTGGCGTTTCTGGTGTTCGTTACAAGCGACAGATCGAACTTTCGACGGCGCTAGACGAAGAGGAGAAAGAGGCCGCATTCACAGCCCTAAAGAAGATGCTTGCCAGCGTGGCCGCTGGAGAGGTTTCTGATTTCCGCATGATTATTCGAGGTCAGCAACGTACCACGCACTCCGACAGCGCCAAGGTATCGGGTCGCGCCAAAGAGCTACGCGATAAGGGCTTCTACTTCTTGAAATACCATCCCAAGGGCAGCAAGCCGGGCGACGTATGGGACATCATTCCAGAGGATACGCAACGGCGTGAAGGACACTTTGCCCCATACCCCATTGATCTCTGTCGTATTCCACTGCTTGCGACTTGCCCGGAAAACGGTATTGCTCTCGACCCATTCTGTGGGACGGGTACTACTCTTGTCGCCGCCCGCAATCTTGGCCGCAAGTCTATCGGCATCGATATTTCGCGCCGCTACTTAGAACTCTCACAAGAAAGGTGCGATTCGCTTCTATGAGCAAAGTCGTTGAG
>JAIWOS010000065.1 GCA_020217265.1 Thiobacillus sp.
CCTGCTGGCGCTGACCGACGCGCAGGCCCGCGCTGCCGAGGCGCCCTGGCGCGCCCTGGCGGGCTGGCTGGCGGCACTGGCCTTTCTCGGTGCGGGCGGGCATCTGCTGGTGGTGTCTGCCCTTCGCGACAGTTTTGCCGCGATGCCGGTGGCGACGCTGCCCGCGCCCGAGAATCTGCGCCTGCTGGCGGAATCGGCTGGCTGGCTGTTCGCCACCGGCGTGACGCTGGCCCTGCCGCTTCTGGCGCTGGCCCTCCTGATCCAGCTGGCGCTGGGCATCGTCGCGCGCACCACGCCAGGCGTGGACCTGTTCTCGACCGGGCTGGGACTCGCCGCGCTGGGGTTGATTGCCGCCTGGATCGCAGTCGTGCCCGGGATCGCCCGCGGCATACATGCCGGACTGGAACAATTGGCCGTCTGGCTCGGCGCGTTGGCCGGCTCTTAGATTAAAATAGCGCGATTTATCGTCATCCCGCCGAGACGGCGCATTGCGGAACCACCATGTCGGAAAAGAAAATGATCCGGGGCAGCCTGGTCGCGTTGGTCACCCCCATGTCGGAAGACGGCGCGCTCGATCTCGATGCGCTGCGCCGCCTGGTCGACTGGCACATTGCCGAGGGCACGGACGGCATCGTCATCGTCGGCACCACGGGTGAATCGCCCACCGTCGATTTCGACGAGCACTGCCTGCTGATCCGCACCACCGTGGAACAGGTCGCCGGACGCGTGCCGGTGATCGCCGGCACCGGCGCCAATTCCACCCGCGAGGCGGTCGAACTGACCGCGTGCGCGAAAGCCGCGGGCGCCGTCGCCGGCCTGTCGGTGGTGCCGTACTACAACAAGCCGACGCAGGAAGGGCTGTACCAGCACTACAAGACCATCGCCGAGTCGGTCGACCTGCCGCTCATCCTGTACAACGTGCCCGGCCGCACCGTGGCCGACCTGTCGAACGACACCGCGCTGCGTCTGGCGCAGGTGCCGGGCGTGATCGGCCTGAAGGACGCCACCGGCAACATGGAGCGCGCGTCCGACCTGCTGCGCCGCGCGCCGAAGGATTTCGCGCTCTACAGCGGTGACGATGCCTCGGGCCTGCCTTTCATGCTGCTGGGCGGGCACGGCGTGATCTCGGTCACCGCCAACGTCGCGCCGAAACTCATGCACCAGCTGTGCGAGGCCGCCTTCGCGGGGAACCTTGCCCTTGGTCGTGAAATCAACAACAAGCTCTTGCCGCTGCACAGCCGGCTCTTCGTCGAGGCGAACCCGATCCCGGCGAAATGGGCGGTGGCCCAGCTGGGCCTGATGCCTGCCGGGCTGCGCCTGCCGCTGACCCCGCTGTCGGCCGCGCACCACGAAACCCTGCGCGAGGCCATGCGCCACGCCGGACTGCTGTAAAGGAACCCCATGCGAACCCTGTCACTCGTCGTTGCCGTCACGCTTGCCGCTTCGGGCTGCGGCATGATGGAATCGAAGAAAATCGATTACAAGTCCGCGCAGAAGGCGCCGACGCTGGAAGTGCCGCCCGACCTTGTCGCGCCCGCCGCGGATAACCGCTACGCGATTCCGGATACCCAGGGCAGCGGCACGGCGACGCTGTCGGCCTACAGCCAGGAACGCAAGGTCGCGCCCGCCGGCACCCAGACCCTGCTGCCCACCGAGGACAAGGCACGCATCGAACGCGCCGGCTCGCAGCGCTGGCTGGTGGTGCAAGCCACGCCGCAGCAGGTGTGGCCGGTGATCAAGGATTTCTGGCAGGAAAACGGCTTCATCATCAACCTGGAATCGCCCGAAACCGGCGTGCTCGAAACCGACTGGGCGGAGAACCGCGCCAAGATTCCGCAGGACGCGATCCGCCGCACCCTCGGCAAGGTCATCGACGGCTTGTATTCCACCCCCGAGCGCGACAAGTTCCGCACCCGCATCGAGCAGGGCAAGGACGGCACCGAGATCTACATCAGCCACCGCGGCATGATGGAGGTCTACACTACCGAGGGCAAGGACAAGACGATGTGGCAGCCGCGCCCGACCGATCCCGAGCTCGAGGCCGAGATGCTGCGCCGCCTGATGCTGCGCTTTGGCGTCGAGAAGGCGCGCGCCGACACCCTGCTCGCGAAGCAGCAGACACCGGAGCAGGCGCGCATCGTCAAGGACAGCGGCGCACCGGCGCTGGAAATGGACGAAGGTTTCGACCGCGCCTGGCGCCGTGTCGGCCTCGCGCTCGATCGCGTGGGCTTTGCGGTGGAAGACCGCGACCGTTCCAAGGGCGTGTACTTCGTGCGCTACATCGACCCCGAGGCCGACAACGCCAGCAAGCGCGACGAGGGGCTGCTGGCCAAGTTCGCCTTCTGGAAGAGCAAGCAGCCGAAAACCACGCCGCAGGTGCAGATCGTCGTTGCCGAAGCAGGCGACAAGAGCCGCGTCACGGTGGGCGGCGGCGCCGATGCGGGCACGCAGACCCGCATCGTCAACCTGCTGTACAAGGAACTCAAGTAAGCCGGCGCGCGCAGTGCGTTTCTGCAGCCTCGGCAGCGGCAGCGAAGGCAACGGCCTGGTGGTCGAAGCCGGTACGACGCGGGTATTGCTGGATTGCGGATTCGGGCTGGCCGATTGCGTGGCGCGGCTGGCGCGGCACGGGCTGGCGGCCGGCGATCTGGCCGGCATCGTGGTGACGCACGAGCACAGCGACCACATCGGCGGGGTGGGGCGGCTGGCCCGGAAATTCGGCTTGCCGGTGTGGCTCACGGCGGGCACCCGGGCGATGGCCCAGGACCTGGACGGCGTGGATGTGCGGGTGATCGACAGCCACGCCGCATTTGCCGTCGACGACATCGAAATCCAGCCGTTCCCGGTGCCGCACGACGCGCGCGAGCCGGTGCAGTTCGTGTTCGGCGACGGGGATCGCCGGCTGGGTGTGCTGACCGACCTGGGCTGCATCACGCCGCACGTCGAAGCCATGCTTGCCGGCGTCGACGCGCTGGTGCTGGAATGCAACCACGATGCCGCGATGCTGGAGAATGGCCCGTATCCGGCGAGCCTCAAGCGCCGCGTGGCGGGTCGCTTCGGCCACCTGGAAAACGGCCAGGCGGCGCTGCTGCTCGATACACTGAAACACGATAAATTGCAGTGCGTGATGGCCGCGCACGTTTCGAAGAAAAACAACACGAACGCGCTCGCGCAGACCGCGCTGGCGAAAGTGCTGGGCTGCGACGCGGACGAGGTGCGCGTGGCGTGCCAGACGAACGGATTCGATTGGATACGACTTTGACGACATTTGCCGAACTCGGGCTCGCGCCCGACATCCTGCGGGCCCTCGACGAGATGGGTTACGCGACGCCGACGCCGATCCAGGCGCAGGTGATTCCGCTGGCGCTCAAGGGCGGCGATATCCTCGGCGCCGCGCAGACCGGAACCGGCAAGACCGCCGCCTTCGCGCTGCCGCTGATCCAGCGCCTGCTGCCGTTTGCCAACACCAGCACCTCGCCCGCCAAGCACCCGATCCGCGCGCTCATCCTCACCCCCACGCGCGAGCTGGCGATCCAGGTCGAGGAGAGCATCAAGTCTTACTGCAAGCATGTGCCGCTGCGCTCGCTGGTGGTGTACGGTGGGGTCAACATCAACACGCAGATTCCGGTCCTGAAGACCGGCGTCGAAATCCTCGTCGCCACCCCCGGGCGGCTGCTCGACCACGTGCAGAACAAGACGCTCTCGCTCACCCAGGTGAACACCCTGGTGCTCGACGAAGCCGACCGCATGCTCGACATGGGCTTCATGCCCGATCTCAAGCGCATCGTCGCGCTGCTTCCCGAAAAGCGCGTGAACATGATGTTTTCGGCCACCTTTCCGGAAGAAATCCGCAAGCTCGCCGACAGCATCCTCAACGCCCCCACCTTCATCGAGGTGGCGCGCAACACCACCGCGGTGACGGTGACGCAGGTGGTGCACCCCGTGCATCACGAGCGCAAACGGCAACTGCTGGCGCACCTGATCAAGAGCCGCAATCTGCGGCAGGTACTGGTGTTTACCGGGACGAAACTCGGCTGCAACCGGCTCGCCAACGAACTCAACAAGCTGGGCCTGCACGCCGATGCGATCCATGGCGACAAGACCCAGCAGGAACGCATCAAGGCGCTCGACGCCTTCAAGGCCGGCACCATACGCGTGCTGGTCGCCACCGACGTCGCCGCGCGCGGCATCGACATCGAGGCGCTGCCCTTCGTGGTCAACTACGACCTGCCGCACAACGCCGAAGACTACGTGCATCGCATCGGCCGTACCGGCCGCGCCGGCGCGAAAGGCGAAGCCATCTCGCTGGTGAGCGAATCGGAAACGCGCTACCTCAGGGATATCGAGAAACTGATCGGCGCGTCCATCGAAGCGGTCATCGTCCCCGGTTTCGAACCGGGGGCGGCCGACGTGCCGGCATACGAGTCGCGCCCGCCGCGCGGCGACCGGGGCGCGCGCGAACGCACCG
>JAIWOS010000089.1 GCA_020217265.1 Thiobacillus sp.
GGTGCGCGGCGCGCCGCGATGCGGCGGCTGGCCGGCCGGCACGAACCGCACGCGCTCGAGCCCGACCGCCTCGGCCATTTCCTCGGCCAGGCGCAGATGGCCGAAGTGGATGGGGTCGAAGGTGCCGCCGAAGACGCCGAGCGCTTGCAAGACCGGCTTACCCAGGAGACCCCGAGACACAGCGCCCTTGCAACAGGCAAACTGTTTTTCTCCGTGTCTCCGTGTCTCTGTGGTGCATGGTTTATCCCCGCACGTGCCCGTCGCCCAGCACCACCCACTTCTGGCTGGTGAGGCCTTCCAGGCCCACGGGCCCGCGCGCGTGGATCTTGTCGGTGGAAATGCCGATTTCGGCGCCGAGGCCGTATTCGAAGCCGTCGGCGAAGCGGGTCGAGGCGTTGACGACGACGCTCGCCGAATCGACCTCGCGCAGAAAGCGCCGCGCGCGGCCGTAGTCCTCGGTGACGATGGCGTCGGTGTGCTGCGAGCCGTGGGTGTTGATGTGGTCGATGGCCTCGTCGATGTCCGCGACCACCTTCACCGCGATGATGGGCGCGAGGTATTCCTCGTGCCAGTCGGCCTCGGTGGCGGCGACGAGTTTCTCCGGTGCCACTTTTGCGGCGGCGAGGATCGCCAGCGCCTCGGGGCAGCCGCGCAGTTCCACGCCCTTGCCGGCGAGCATGCGGCCGATCTCGGGCAGGGCAGCGGCGGCCACGCCGCGCGCGACCAGCAGCGACTCGGTGGTGTTGCAGGTGCCGTAGCGCTGCGTCTTGGCGTTCTCGACGATTCTGACCGCCTTGGCGAGATCGGCGCGGTCGTCGACGTACACATGGCAGTTGCCGTGCAGGTGCTTGATGACCGGCACGCGCGCCTCGCCGGCGATGCGCTCGATCAGTCCCTTGCCGCCGCGCGGCACGATCACGTCCACATAGTCCTTCATGGTGATGAGCTCGCCCACCGCCGCGCGGTCGGTGGTTTCGATCACCTGCACCACGGTGTCCGGCAGGCCGGCGGCGGCCAGCCCCTCGCGCACGCAGGCGGCGACCGCCTGGTTGGAGTTGAGCGCCTCGGAGCCGCCGCGCAGGATGGCGGCGTTGCCGGATTTCAGGCACAGGCCGGCGGCGTCGGCGGTGACATTGGGTCGCGCCTCGTAGATGATGCCGATGACGCCGAGCGGCACGCGCATCTTGCCGACCTGGATGCCGGACGGGCGGAACTTGAGGCCGTCGATCTCGCCGACCGGATCGGGCAAGGCGGCGATCTGCTCCAGCCCTTCGGCCATGGCGGCGACGGTTTTTTCGGTGAGCTGTAGACGATCCAGCAGCGCGGTGTCGTAGCCCGAATTGCGCGCATGCTCCATGTCGCGCGCGTTGGCTTCCAGCAGTTTTGCCGCATCGCGGCGGATCGCGGCGGCAATCGCGGCGAGCGCGCGGTTCTTCCGGTTGGTGTCGGCGCGGGCGATGGCGCGCGAGGCTTCGCGCGCCTGCCGGCCCACGGTCTGCATGTAGTGCTTAATGTCCATGTGCGATTCCAGTCTTTGTCGGCGCGGCGAGCGTCCGCCCCAGTTCCAGCAGAGTGTCCCAGGGGTCGCCCAGCCGGTCCAGCCCTTTGGCCTGGCGGTCGGCGCGGGCCGCCAGCGCAAGCGCCCGTTCGATGCGCGCAAGATCGAGACGGTGCAGCGCGCGCTCGATCTGCGGCGCGCGCTGCTTGTCGCGCCCCCACAGCGCGCGCAGCAGCACCGCCAGGCTGTCGCCGCGCGACACCGCCAATTTTAGCCTGACGAGGGTCTGCACCGCCGACGCCGCCTGCCACAGGATCGCCGGCACCGCCTCGCCGCTGTCCCTGAGGTCGGTGAGAATCCGCGCGAATCGTGCAGCGTCGCCGGCGTACAACGCGTCGGCGAGCGCATCGGCCTCGAGCCGGCTGACGTCGACCACCGCGCGTTCGACGTCGGCGCGCGTCACCTTGCCTGGCGGCAGCAACAGCGCGAGCTTGTCGATTTCCTGCTGCGCGGCGAGCAGGTTGCCTTCGACCTGGTCGGCCAGGAAGGCCAACGCATCGCGCTCGGCCGTCAGGCCCTGCTTCGCCAGCCGGCGCTCGATCCAGCCCGGCAGCGCGGCGCGTTCGACGGTTTTGGCCTCGACTACCACCCCGGCCTGGGCCAGGGCGGCAAACCAGCGGCTTTGCCGGGTTTTCCAGTCGAGCTCCGGCAGGCTGACGAGCGTCAGGGTGTCGGCCGGCAGCTTGCCGGCGTAAGCCTCCAGCGCCTTCGCGCCGTCCACCCCGGGCTTGCCGGAGGGGATGCGGATTTCGGCGAGGCGCCGCTCGGCGAACAGCGACAAGGTGTCGCCGCTGGCGAACAGCCCTTGCCAGTTGAACTTGCCCTGCACTACATGCACCGTGCGCTCGGTATGCCCCGCCGCGCGCGCGGCCGCGCGGATGGCGTCGCCGGCCTCCTGCGCCGCGAGCGGTTCGTCGCCCGTCACCACATAAAGCGGGGCAAGCCCGCGCACGAGCTGTTCGGGCAGGCGGTCGGCGGCAATGTTCACGTCAGGATCGGCCGTTGGCCGGTTTCAGCGCCTGCAGCCGGCGCAGGATGCGCAGCGCGGCATTCTCGTCCATGTCGCGGTAGAGCAGGGTTTCCTCCGCGCCCTTGGCGAGCACCTGCTTGTCGTCATAAGTGAGATCGCGCCTGAGTTCGATGACTTCGGTTTCCGCCAGCACCCGCCCATCGCGGCCGAACACGCCATACTCGACCCGGAGTCCCAGCCGGTACTCCGTCACGCGGCCGGCGCCGGACAGCGACAGGATGGTCTTGCTGTGGACATCGCTCGACAGTTTCAGCACCGCCTCGGCCTCGTCGGCGGTCGCGGTCAGCCGGGTCTTGTTGCCCACGGTCAGCAGCGTGCGCAGGCGCGCGGCCACCGCGCTGCCAGGCGGGGCGTCGAGGTAGAGGCTGGCGAACGGCACCCCATCGCTGGCGCGCAGCTGGAAGCCGCAGCCGGCCGCCAGGGCGGCCGGGACGAGGGCGAGGAACAGGCGACGGTTCATGCGACGATGTTAACCAAACGGCCCGGCACCACCACCACTTTTTTCGGCGGATTGCCCCCGGTATGTTTCTGCACGGCCTCGCTGGCCAGCGCCAGCGATTCGATGGCCGCCCGGTCGGCGGCGGCGGGCACGCGCAGCTGCCCGCGCAGCTTGCCGTTGACCTGGATCATGAGTTCGATTTCGTCCTGCACCAGCGCGGCCTCGTCCACCGTCGGCCAGACGAGCGCTGCGCCGGGCTTCAGTTCGGCGAACAGCGCCTCGCAGATGTGCGGCACGATGGGTGCGAGCATCGCGCACACCGCTTCGAGCGTCTCCTGCCGCACGCTGCGGGTCGCGGCGTCCGCGCCTTCCAGCTTCGCCAGCGCGTTCATCAGTTCCATGTTGGCGGCAATCGCCGTGTTGAACTGGCGGCGGCGTTCCACATCGTCGGACACTTTCTGGATCGTCTGATGCAGCTGGCGCCGCAGGGTTTTTGCGGCCTCGCCCAGTTCGCCGCCGGCGTAGGCCGGAACCGCGCCGCCCTGCACATGATCGAACACCGCCTTCCACAGCTTGCGCAAAAAGCGGTTGGCGCCTTCCACGCCCGCGTCCGACCACTCCAGGCTCTGCTCCGGCGGCGCGGCGAACATGGTGAAGAGCCGCGCGGTGTCGGCGCCGTACTGGTCGATCAGCGCCTGCGGATCGACGCCGTTGTTCTTCGACTTCGACATTTTCTCGGTGCCGCCGTGGATCACCGGCTGGCCGTCCGCTTTCAGCACCGGCACGCCGTCGCGCGTTTCCACGTCGGCGGGGTTGAACCAGGTTTTCTTGCCCGATGCATCTTCGCGGTAGTAGGTGTCGGCGATGACCATGCCCTGCGTGAGCAGGTTCTTGAACGGCTCGTCGCTCGTCACCAGGCCTTCGTCGCGCATCAGCTTGTGGAAGAAGCGCGCATATAAAAGATGCAGGATCGCGTGTTCGATGCCGCCGATGTATTGATCGACCGGCAGCCAGTCGTTGGCGCGCTCGTCGAGCATTTGATTGGCGTCGGGGCAGGCGTAGCGCGCGTAATACCAGCTCGACTCGACGAAGGTGTCCATCGTGTCGGTTTCGCGGCGTGCAGGCTGTCCACACTTGGGGCAGGCGCAGTTGACGAAGTCGGCGCGCTTGTTGAGCGGGTTGCCGGAGCCGTCCGGCACCACGTCTTCCGGCAACACCACCGGCAGTTGTTCTGCAGGCACCGGCACGTCGCCGCAGCTGTCGCAATGCACGATGGGAATCGGGCAGCCCCAGTAACGCTGGCGGGAAATGCCCCAGTCACGCAGACGGAACTGGGTTTTCTTCTCGCCGAGGCCGAGTGCTTCGAGATCGGCGGCGATGGCATCGACCGCCTGCGTGTAATTCAGGCCATCGTATTTGCCGGAGTTCACGCACACGCCGCGCTGCTTGTCGCCGTACCACTCGGCCCAGGCGTCGGTGCTGAACGCTTCGCCTTCGACCGCGATCACCTGCTTGATCGGCAGCCTGTACTTCTTTGCAAACCCGAAGTCGCGCTCGTCATGCGCGGGCACCGCCATCACCGCGCCTTCGCCGTAGCTCATCAGCACGTAGTTGCCGACCCACACGGGCACAGCTTCGCCGGTGAGCGGATGGATGACCGTGAGGCCGGTGTCCATGCCCTTCTTTTCCATCGTCGCCATGTCGGCCTCGGCGACCGAACCCTGCTTGCATTCGGCGATGAAGGCGGCGAGCGCGGGATTGTTCGCGGCGGCGCGGGTGGCGAGCGGGTGCTCGGCGGCGACGGCGACGAAGGTCACGCCCATCAGCGTGTCGGCGCGGGTGGTGAACACCCACAACAGTTCGTCGGGCTGCGCCGGATCCTTCTGCGGCACCTTGAACGCCAGCCGCACGCCGGTGCTCTTGCCGATCCAGTTGGCCTGCATGGTTTTCACCCGCTCCGGCCAGCCGGGCAGCGTGTCGAGGCCAGTCAGCAGTTCGTCCGCGTACTGTGTGATGCGGAAGAAATACATGGGAATCTCGCGCTTTTCGATCAGCGCGCCGCTGCGCCAGCCGCGGCCGTCGATCACCTGCTCGTTGGCGAGCACGGTCTGATCGACCGGATCCCAGTTCACCGTCGCCATCTTCTTGTAGATCACGCCTTTTTCGAACAGCCGCGTGAACAGCCATTGCTCCCAGCGGTAGTAATCCGGCTTGCAGGTGGCGAGTTCGCGTGACCAGTCAATCGCCAGCCCCAGCGCTTTCAACTGCGTGCGCATGTGGTCGATGTTGGAATACGTCCACGCGGCGGGCGGCACGCCGTTCGCAATTGCAGCGTTTTCCGCGGGCAGTCCGAAGGCGTCCCAGCCCATCGGCTGCATCACGTTGTAGCCGCGCATCGCGTGGTAACGCGCGAGCACGTCGCCGATGGTGTAGTTGCGCACATGCCCCATGTGCAGCTTGCCCGAGGGGTAGGGGAACATCGACAGGCAGTAGTAGCGGGGCCGATCGGACGTGTCGCTGGCACGAAAGCGCTGGTTGCTGGCCCAGCGTTCCTGGGCTGCGCGTTCGATCTCCGTCGGGAGGTATTTTTCCTGCATCGCAAAAAACCGCACAAAATCAAGGCCGCCGATTATACCGCCCCACCCCGGGCTTCCGGCGCCTCCGGCATGCCTGAACCGCGGGCTGTCATAATGCACGCGCCGATCACAACTACAATCGGCTAAAACGACAACGCCCGTACGGAGCTCATCCTTCTCTGAAAGGAGCCGTATATGCGCTTGAAGAGTTTGACGCGGCGCGCAGGTGGCGCAAGGAAACCGGCATGACCTCGCCGCCTTCGCCCATCGATGACCTCGGTCGCTTTTCTGTCCGTCCCGTGCCGGAACGCACCTTGGGCGAATTGCTGAGACTCATCGCCCAGAGCGTGCGGGCCGACGCCATCCAGCTGGGCATCGACCTGGGGACGGGTTACCGGCGCGACTGCTTTCTCGCGCAGGGACTGGACCCCTGCCTGCCCGCAGGCCATGTTCACACAGCCCCGCCGTTCGTGATCTTGCGCGAGAGCCGCGTGCACCGGCCGCCGAGCCCCTCGGGACTCGTGGCCGCGCCCGATCGGGTCGTGCAGAGTCCGCTGGCGTTGGGAACGCCGGGGCGCCGTGCAGCGCCGCGTTCGGGCATCGGCTTGCTGCGCGGCCCGGATCGGCCTGCCTTCACCTCCAGCGAGCGTCGCGCACTCGACCGTGTGTTGCCGCATCTCGATATCGCCCTCGGGCTCGCCTTCGATCTCGAATGTGCGCGTCAGCGTCAAATCAGCACCCAGGCAATGCTCGAACACGCCAATTGCGGCTGTCTGCTGCTGGGGCAGGACGGCGAACTGCTGTTCGGCAACCGCCTCGCGCTCGATCTTCTGGGCCAGATGCGCGCCCGCGCGGAGCGTCGCCTCCTGCTGCCCTCGCGGGCCATGCAGGCGCAATTCGACGATGCCTTGCGCCGCGCAGCGCGCGGCGAGCCCGCCACGCTCGTGGTTCCCGGCCCGCCCGTGGTTGCGCTGTGCTTTCAGGCGCCCCTCGATCTGCCGTCCGCCGGCGGTGCGCCCGCCCGTGAGATCGTTCTCATCCTGCGCAGTCCGGCGGCCGCCCGGCTGCCGGAGTCGCTTGCCGGGCATTTCCGGCTCACCCCGGCCGAGTTCCGGCTCGCGGCTGCGCTGGCCGAAGGCGCCACGCTCAAGGCCTGTGCCCACGCCTGGCACCGCTCCTACGGCACCTTGCGCAGCCAGCTCAAGTCGCTTCTGGAAAAAACCGGCACCCACCGGCAGTCCGAACTCATCGCCCTGCTCGGCGCATTCCGCACGCCCGTCTGAATCCACTTGACCAATTTCCCCCAATTGAGGGATGCGCGCGCGGGCGGCGCGCGCTGAAATGCGGGGGCGGAGAAACCTCGACCCCTGAATTTCTGTTGAAACGATTGGAGATTGAAATGAGCACCGACACCGCGCTGCACGTTCCCTGTTGCCCCGAGTTTCCCCCCGATCCTGTCTGCGATGTGCTGGACTTTCATTACCGCCTCAAATTTCCCACCCAGGTCACGCATCGCGAGCGCCGGGTCACGGTGGAAGTGATCATCCACGCCCGCTTCGAACGCTGCCCCGGGCCGCTGGCGCTGGGCGACCTGGTGTATTCGACCACGCTGTTTCCGGGCGAGAAGGTCAAGCTGTTCACGTCCGACCGCCGCACCCGCTTCACTTTCGACAGCAGCAGCCAGTTGTCGTACCGCAACCAGCAAACCTCGGAAGAGCGTTTCTATGCGGCGAGCGTGCACGATTCCATGACCGACATCTCGGTGCGCGACAGCCAGAGCGCCAGCAGCAGCAATCGCGGTTCGGCGCGCGGCCACGGCGAAACCAGCGGCGCCATCGAGAGCTTCCTGTTCGGGCCCTCGGTCGATGTCAGTGGTTCGTGGGACAGCAGTTCGACCAGCAGCTTCCTGCGCGAGCTTTCCACCCACGCCCAGTCGTCCGACCGTCGCGCCGAAACGGCCACGCGCACGGCCAATTCGGTCTCGGTGGGCGAGGTTTCGACGCGCACCCACGCCGAAGGCTCGACCGAAGACCAGTACGAATCGTCGTCGCGCGAATTCAGGAATCCCAACCGCTGCCGCGCGATCACCTTCTACTTCTACCAGATCAACAAGACCCAGACGATCCGTTTCAAGATCATCGGCATCTACCGACGCGTGATCGACCCCGCCGCCAATTCGGCGGTGCGCACCAACCCGTTTGCCGACGACGGCGGCGTGGACGTCATCCCCAATGGCATCCTGGCCACCGACCCGAAACGCTTCGAGGTCCAGCGCGCCGCGCAGGTGTCGAAAATCGAACTGAATGCCGCGACCACGAACCGGGCGAGCTTCGCCGGCGTCCAGTTCGCCGCCGGATTCGGACCGTTTGCCGGCGCGGCCGACCCCGAGCCCATTCCCGAGCCGGTGCGCGACAAGGCGCTGAAGAGCGTGGACGCCGAACTGATGAAAGCGGGCTATCTGACGGAAAACGGCCAGCTCAACGAAAAACGCGTGCTCGAACTGGGCTACGAGCGCACCTCATCGCTGCCCACGCCGGGACTCCACGTGCGCTCCTGCCTGGACGATTGCGACGTGTGCGAACCCGCGCTCGACGAATCCATCGCGCTCGAAGTCGAACGCCAGAAGCTGGAAAACGCCCTGCTGCAAAAGCAGATCGAGCTGCTGGAAAAGCATCAGGATTACCGCTGCTGCCCGGTTTCCGAAACCGACGACTGAGGAGTGACATCATGGCCCAATCCATAGGCAAGGCAGGCAGCGAGCTGATACAGCGTCAGGCGCGCACCCAGTTTCGCGCGCTGCTGGCCGCCAATCCCAATTATTTCGGCAATCTGACCGACAGCGCCTTTCAGCCGGTGCTGCCGCTGCAGGGCAACACCTTCTACGAGGAAATCGGCTGCGTGGGCTACCACCCGCAGCAGGAATACCTCGAAGCCGTCGTCTACGTGAAACAGCCGTCCGGCTATTCCGGCGGCATTTGTCTCGCCGGCAGCCTGGAATACGTCCGCTTCTATCTTTCGTTCGACAACGGCGCAAGCTGGCAGGATCAGGGCTTGTCCAGCGTGCGCGTGTGGGACATCCCGGAAGGGACGGACGGCCGCAAGCAACTGGAATACGCGGTGTCGCTGAAGGTCGATCCGAAGCGCAGGTTCTGCCGCGCCGAACACCTGATCCGGGTGCGCGCCATCCTGTCGTGGAACAATCCGCCGCCCGCCAATCAGCCGAACTGGGTTCCGGTGTGGGGCGAGGTACAGGAAGCGACGGTCCAGGTCGAGCCGCTCAAGTTCATTTTTCCGCACCATCTGTTCGAACTGGTCAAGGCCAAGGTGCCGCCCTATCTGGCCGACGTGCTGGATCTGGAAGCGCCCATCCCGATCAAGAAGAAAGCCCTCGCGGTGCCCGAGCTTGCCGCCCTGTACAAGGACAAGGGCGTGCCGGCACACCGCTTTGCGTTCAAAGAACTGGCGCAGTTCAGCGCGCAACCGGCGACGCTCAATCCGGCGCTGGCCTTCGGGCCCAACCTCAAGCTCGACGTCGATATCGGCGAGCTGCTGTTCCCGAAGGACGGCGACACCAGCTACGAGGAGCTCACCTGCATCGGGCTCGATCCCAATCTGCCGGACACCCTGGTCGGCGTCATCAAGGTCAAGAAGTCGTCCGGTTATTCCGGCGGCCCGTGCACCGACGGCAGCCGGGAATACGTCACCTGGTGGGCGGACATCGACGGCAACGGCAGCTTCGAAACCTGCCTCGGCACCTCGGAAGTGCGGGTCTACGACCTGAACGTGCCGCCACAGGGCGTGCATTACGCGGTGCGCCTGCCGGTGGACTTCAGCCAGTACCGCGACCCGTGCAGGAAAGGCCCGCGCCTGGTGCGCATCCGCGCCATCCTGTCGTGGAACGTGGCGGTGCCCTGCGCCAACCCGAATCAGGTGCCCGCCTGGGGCAATCGCGAGGAAACCGTGGTGCACGTCGCGCCGCAAGGCGTCGTCAGCGGAACCCCCGGCAAGATCGCCATCCTGGGCGGCATCCCGACCCAGCACATTGACGATGTCACGGGGCTTACCACCGCAGGCGCGGTATTCGCGCTGAACAACGCCCCGCCCGACGCCAGCGGCCGCCCCTGCCCCTTCGCCGGGCGCGTCAGCGTGCAGGGCGCGCCGGTGGCGGGGCACAGCTACGTGGTCGAAGCAAGCCCCGACGGCAGCGTCTGGACGCCGGTGCTGACCGACCTCACCGTGACCGACCAGAACGGCAACACCAGCCCGCACAAGGCCAACCCCGTCACCAAGCGTTTCGACTACCTGCCGTTCGCCGCCAACATCAACGGCCTGCTGGCGCAGTGGGACAGCGCGGGCGACGCCCTCTGGCAGGTGCGGCTCAGCGTGTACGACGCGGC
>JAIWOS010000160.1 GCA_020217265.1 Thiobacillus sp.
GGGCAATCCGGTGGGGGCGCCCGATGTGCATCGCCTGCAGCTCGACAACACCTGGCCCGAAGCCTCGATCGACATCACCACGGGCGCCGGCAATTGTGGCAAGTTCGACAGCGGCACCGTGCTGGCCGGCAATGTTGTCGCGCGCGACGCATATCTGGGCAGCTACAGCCTCACCGTGGAACCCGCGGTCAACGACCCGGGCGAGGGCGTTCCTGTGCCGGGCGGCGGCAGCGTCAACACCCCGCCCGCGCCGGGTGCCGGCTGGGCACTGGATACCGCCGGCATGCAGGCCTGCGGTTATGTGATCCGCGTCGTCGTCACCGATCGCGCCATCGTCAATAGCCAGGCGGTGGGGCACCAGGCCAGCGACAGCGCCGGTTTCTGCCTGGAAGCGCAGTAATCCGGGCAGGCGGCCGGCGCTCGCCGGCCGCTTTTTTCTCATCGTTCTTACTCGTCGGGCTCCCCGGCAGCGCGGCATCCCCAGGCCAGCGCAAGGCAGATATCATCCCCTGGATACACCGGCACGTTGCCGGCCAGCGTGTTTCTTGCCTATTCGAGGAGAACCCATGAAAACCCTGCTGACCTTCGCCCTTGCCTTGTCCGCCCTGACCGCCCACGCCACCGACATGGTGCCCGTCAAACAGATCGGGCTTGAACTTGCCCGCGACATCGCCATGGGCGCGGTCGAAGCCTGCCGTCAGGACGGCTACAACGTTTCCGCCGTGGTGCTCGACCGCGCCGGCAACGTGCAGGC
The DNA here is from genome assembly GCA_020217265.1 of Thiobacillus sp. GTDB lineage: Bacteria > Pseudomonadota > Gammaproteobacteria > Burkholderiales > Thiobacillaceae > Thiobacillus. The sequence goes on from JAIWOS010000160.1 coordinate 755, forward strand.
CGCGCTCAGGGATACCCTCGCCACCCGCCACACGCTCGAAATCGCCGAGCGCAAGGCCGGCATGACGATCATGTCGGGCATCGATTCCGGCGCCTTCCGCGCCGCGCGCGGCGACATCCGCCCCGAACTCAACCACATGCAGGGGCTCATCGTGATGGAGGGCGCGCTGCCGATCCGCGCCGCCGGCGCCCTCATTGGCGCGGTGGGCGTTTCCGGCGCGCCGGGCGGCGACAAGGACGCGGCCTGCGCCGCCGCCGCGCTGCAAAAGATCGAGGAACGGCTGGAATTCGCGATGTGAGCGCAGGCCGGCCTGCGGGTGGGCCGCGGGTGACAAGCCCCTGCCCACACAGGTAGAATGCGAGGGTTTCGCTTTCGTTTCAGCCATCCTTCAGGGAGTCCCAGCATGTCCAAGAAACATCCCGTCATTGCGGTCACGGGTTCGTCCGGCGCCGGCACCACCACCGTCAAGCGCGCGTTCGAACACATCTTCTTCCGCGAAAAGATCAACGCCGCCGTGATCGAAGGCGACAGCTTCCATGCGCTCTCCCGCGTGGAATTCAAGGAAGCGGTGAAAAAGGCCGAATCCGAAGGCAATTTCTCGTTCAGCCACTTCGGCCCGCAGGCCAACCACTTCGACAAGCTGGCCGAACTGTTCAAGACCTACGGCGAAACCGGCGGCGGCAAGAAGCGCTACTACATCCACAGCGACGAGGAAGCCGCCGAACACAACAAGCGCCTCAACACCAGCCTCAACCCCGGCGAATTCACCCCGTGGGAAGACGTGCCCGCCGGTTCCGATGTATTGTTCTATGAAGGCCTGCACGGCCTGGTGAAGACCGACGACGTCGATGTTTCGAAGTACGTCGACCTGGGCATCGGCGTGGTGCCCATCGTCAACCTCGAATGGATCCAGAAAATCCACCGCGACGGCGCCGAGCGCGGTTATTCCGCCGACGTCATCGTCGACACCATCCTGCGCCGCATGCCGGACTACGTGAACTACATCACCCCGCAGTTCTCGCGCACCGACATCAACTTCCAGCGCGTCTCCACCGTCGACACCTCCAATCCCTTCATCACCCGCGACATTCCCACGCCGGACGAAAGCTTCATCGTGATCCGCTTCCGCGAACCGAAGGGCGTCGACTTCCCCTACCTCCTGAACATGATCCCGAATTCCTTCATGTCGCGCCGCAACACCATCGTTGTGCCGGGCGCCAAGATGGGCTTCGCCATGGAACTGATCCTGGCGCCAATCATTCAGGACATGATCGCGAACAAGAACAAGTGACGCGATTTCCGCAACAATGAAAAACGGAGCCTGCGAGGCTCCGTTTTTTTTCATTGTCAGGCCCGGCTTCACACCACCGAAAACCCCACCAGCGCAATCTCGTCGCCATCCTTCACCGGCGAGGATTTTTCGGCGAACTGCTTGTTGATGGTGATATTGAGCTTGGGGTTGCCGAGCAGCATCTTCTTCCACCGCTCGCCGCGTTTCGACAACACGAACAGCAGGCGTTCGACGTCGGTGACGTCGGGCGGCAGGGCGATTTCGTCCGATGCCATGCCGAGGGTTTCGACGAGGTCGCCGAAGAACAGGATTTTCACCATGGGGAGCCCCTTATAATTCGCAATTGACGCCCGATTTTACCCTCGCATGTCCGCCCTGCTCGAACACCTGAATCCGGAACAGCTTGCCGCCGTGACGCTGCCGCACGAATCTGCGCTGATCCTCGCGGGCGCCGGCTCGGGCAAGACGCGGGTGCTCACCACGCGCATCGTGTGGCTGATCCAGACACAGCAGGTGTCGCCGCACGGCATTCTGGCGGTGACCTTCACCAACAAGGCGGCGAAGGAGATGCTGACGCGCATCTCGGCCATGCTGCCGATCAATACGCGCGGCATGTGGGTCGGCACCTTCCACGGTCTGGCCAATCGTCTGCTGCGCACACACTGGCGCGAAGCGGGCCTGCCGCAGTCGTTCCAGATTCTCGATTCGGCCGACCAACTCTCCGCGATCAAGCGTCTGATGAAGGCGATGAACGTCGACACCGAGAAATACGAGCCGAAGAAAGTGCAGTGGTTCATCAACGGCCACAAGGAAGCGGGCCGGCGCGCGCGCGACGCCGAGGCCTTCGACGAATATTCGATGCGCATGGCCGAAATTTTCGAAGCCTACGACGCGCAGTGCCAGCGCGAAGGCGTCGCCGATTTCCCCGAGCTGCTGCTGCGTTCCTACGAACTGCTGTACCGCAACGAACCGCTGCGCGAGCACTATCGCGACCGTTTCCGCCACATCCTGATCGACGAATTCCAGGACACCAACACCCTGCAATACCGCTGGCTCAAGCTCTTTGCCGGGCCGCGGGCCGCACTGTTTGCCGTGGGCGACGACGACCAGTCGATCTACGCCTTCCGCGGCGCAGACACGGCCAACATGGCGGCGTTCGAGCGCGAGTTCGCCCAGGGGCGCGTCATCAAGCTGGAGCAGAACTACCGCAGCCACGGCCACATTCTCACCGCCGCGAACACGCTCATTGCGCAGAACGCGCACCGCCTCGGCAAGAACCTGTGGACGGCGGAAGGCGACGGCGAGCCGATCCGCGTTTTTGAAGCATATTCCGACCAGGACGAGGCGAGCTTCGTGGTCGACGAGGTGAAAAACCTCAACCGCGAGGGCGTGGCCTTTTCCGATATGGCGCTCTTGTACCGTTCCAACGCGCAGTCGCGCGTGCTGGAACACGCGCTGTTCTCGGCTGGCGTGGCCTACCGCGTCTACGGCGGCCTGCGTTTCTTCGAGCGTCAGGAAATCAAGCACGCGCTCGCCTACCTGCGGCTGATGATCCAGCCGGAGGACGACGGTTCGTTCCTGCGCGTGGTCAACTTTCCCGCGCGTGGTATCGGCGCGCGCACGCTGGAAACGCTGGCGGACACGGCCACGCGCTCGGGCACGAGCCTCTGGCAGGCCGCCTGTACCAGCGGCGGCAAGGTTGCGGGCTTCGCCAAGCTGGTCGAAGACATCAAGCAGGCCACCGCCGACCTGCCCCTGCATGAAGTCATCGACCACGTCATCGAAGCCAGCGGCCTGACGGACTTTTATCGCGCCGACAAGGACGGCGCCGACCGGCTGGAAAACCTCAACGAACTGGTCAACGCCGCTGCGCTGTTCGGTGAGGAAGCCGAGGACAGCACCCTGGAAGCCTTTCTGGCCCACGCTGCGCTGGAAGCCGGCGAGCATCAGGCGGGCGCAGGTCACGACGCCCTCCAATTGATGACCGTGCACGCCGCCAAGGGGCTGGAATTCCATACCGTGTTCATCACCGGGCTGGAGGAAAGCCTGTTTCCGCACGAGCAAAGCGCGCACGAGGAAAACGGCCTGGAAGAAGAACGCCGCCTGATGTACGTGGCGATCACCCGGGCGCGGCGGCGACTCTATCTCACGCACGCGCAGTCGCGCATGCTGCACGGGCAGATCCGCTACGGCCTGCCCTCGCGTTTTCTGGACGAGCTGCCGGCCGGAGTGTTGCGCCACCTCAACCGCAAGGCCGAAAGCCCCGCCATCCGCTATGATGCGCCGACGCCGCGTACATCCAGCGCCGGCAACGATACCGGTTACCGCGTCGGGCAAAGCGTGGCGCACGCCAAGTTCGGCACCGGCATCATCATCGACTTCGAAGGGCGCGGCGCGGACGCGCGCGTGCAGGTGAAATTCCGCGAGGCCGGAACGAAGTGGCTGGCGCTGGCTTACGCCAATCTGTCGGCCGACTGATCCTTCGGCGGCGCATCGTCCGCCCATACCGCGAAAATCGCCTGATAAGAAGCGTACAGCGAGCCGAACAGCACCGGCATCGCCACCAGCAGGCCCAGCAGGAAGGGCACCAGCGCGGAGACGAACAGCAGGAGGCCCAGCGCCAGGCTGTTGACCAGCATGGGCGCCCAGTTGCGGGCGACGGCCTTCAGGCTCACGCCGAGCGCGGTGGCCGGACGCGCGCCTCCGAACAGCACCAGCGCGGGCGCGAACCAGGTCGCCATCATCAGCGGCGTGAACAGCGCCAACCCGGTCAACACGGCCGGCATGGCCTGGTTGAGCGCGGCCTGCATCTCCTGCGGCGTGGCGTCGCCGCGTTTGGCGATTTCCATCACGGCCTGCGGATCGAAGCCCATGCCGAGCATGATCTGGCCGATGACGAGGGTGCCGAGCAACTGCACGGCACCCAGCGTCATCAGCGGAATGACGGGGCCGCGCACGCCGGCGAGAAAATGCGGCAGTTCGAGATCGCGGTCTTCGTCGAGCGCGCGGTAGGCGGCCATGAACCCGGCCACCATCAGCGGCGTGGCGAGTTCGGACAGCGAGCTGCCGATGACCGGGATGAGCCCCAGCGCCATCACTGTGCCGAACAGCACGCCAAAGGCGGCCGACAACAGGAGCGGATTCTTGCGGTACAGACGAAAGCCCGCGTTCACCCATTGAAAGCCCTGGGCGGCGGGCAGCTTGCGGGGGATGTCCTGATTTGCTGCGGTAGTCATGCGCGCGATTCTACCCCACGCGCATCACCACTCCTTGATCACCCACATCGGCGGCTGCACGTCGCGCGTGAGCGTGTCCTGACGCACGAACTTGCCCTCGCCGCTGGGATCGATGAGGTAATACGGCTTGCCGACGCGCGGGATGACTTTCAGCATGTAGAGCCGGCCGTTGGCGCGGTATTCGACGACGCGCCCCTGGCTGCCCGGCTTGATGGTGACGGGCGGCGCATCGTCCGGTCCCGGCGGGCCGTCGGGCACCGGCTTGAGCTCGGGCGGACGGTCGGACGGCGCCGCCGCCACGGCAAGGCCGGACAGCAGCAGGGGCAGCAGCAGGAAAAGGACGCGCATGGCAGGCTCCAAATGAATTTCTGTAATGTAGCTCAGAGATTGAGCTGAATCTCGCGCTCGGCGATGGACGGCATGAAGCCGCGTTTCTCGTAGTGGCTGAAGATGGCATCCACGACTTCGGCCGGCTCGTCGATGATGCGCATGAGGTCGACATCTTCGGGCGAGATCATGCCTTCGCCCACCAGCGTCGTTTTCACCCAGTCGACGAAGCCCGCCCAAAATTTCGAGCCGACGAGGATGATGGGTATGCGCGGAATCTTGCCGGTCTGCACCAGCGTGAGCGCCTCGGTGAGTTCGTCGAGCGTGCCGAAACCGCCGGGCATCACCACGTAGGCGGCGGCGAACTTGACGAACATCACCTTGCGCGCAAAGAAGTGCTGGAAGCTCTGGCTGATGTCCTGGTAGGGATTCGATGTCTGCTCGTGCGGCAGCTGGATGTTGAGGCCGACGCTCGGCGACTTGCCGAAGAACGCGCCCTTGTTGGCCGCTTCCATGATGCCGGGGCCGCCGCCGGAGATGACCGAGAACCCCGCGTCCGACAGCTTGCGCGCGATGTCCTCGGTAAGTACGTAGTAGGCGTGGTCGGCCGGCGTGCGCGCGCTGCCGAAGATCGATACCGCGGGGCGGATGGTCGCCAGGCGCTCGGTCGCCTCGACGAACTCTGCCATAATCCCCAGCATGCGCCACGACTCGCGCGCCGAGTAGTTGATCTCCGCGGCGCGCGTCGGATCGGCGCTTTCCGGCAATTTATCCAGGTGCATTTTGCAAACGCCTCGTGAACGATACCAAAGTGGTTGAACCCGGGAAAACCCTGCTGCTGGTGGACGGTTCGTCTTATTTGTACCGCGCTTTCCACGCGCTGCCGCCCCTTGCCACCTCTACAGGCGAGCCGACCAACGCGCTGCGCGGCGTGCTCGCCATGCTGCGCAAGCTGCGCCGCGAGGTCCCGGCCGATTATATCGCCTGCGTGTTCGACGCGAAGGGCAAAACCTTCCGCGACGATCTTTATCCCGAGTACAAGGCGCACCGTCCGCCGATGCCGGAAGACCTCGCCCGCCAGATCGAACCCCTGCACGCGGCCGTGCGCGCCGAAGGCTGGCCGCTGGTGATGATCGACGGCGTGGAAGCCGACGACGTGATCGGCACGCTCGTCGTCGAGGCCACGCGCCGCGGCATCCGCAGCGTCGTCTCCACCGGCGACAAGGACATGGCGCAGCTGGTCAACGAACAGGTCACGCTCATCAACACCATGAGCGAGGAAACGCTCGACATCGCCGGCGTCAGCGCGAAATTCGGCGTGCCGCCAGAGCGCATCATCGATTACCTCACGCTCATCGGCGACAGCGTCGACAACGTGCCCGGGGTCGCCAAGGTCGGCCCCAAGACGGCGGTGAAATGGCTTGCCGAATACGGCACGCTCGACAACTTGATGGCGCACGCCGACAGCGTGAAGGGGGTGGTCGGCGAAAACCTGCGCGCTGCGCGCGACTGGCTGCCGCGCGCACGCGAACTGCTCACGATCAAGACCGACGTCGCGCTGCCGTTCACGCTCGACGACCTGAAGCCCGCCGCGCCGGACACCGACGCCCTGCGTGCGCTCTACACCCGCTACGAATTCCGCACCTGGCTGCGCGACCTCGATGCCGCCGAGCCTGCGGCCCCCGAGCAGGATTGCAGCGGCGACCACCGCCGCCACTACGAAACGATCCTCGACGAGGCCGCGCTCGACCGCTGGATCGCGCGCCTCGCGGCCGCGCCGGCGTTCGCGCTGGACACCGAAACCACCGGCCTCAACCCGATGCAGGCCGAACTGGTTGGAATCTCCTTTGCCGTGCAGGCAGGCGATGCCGCCTATCTGCCGCTGGCGCACCGCTACGCCGGCGCGCCAGCGCAGCTCGACCGCACGGCCGCGCTGGAAAAGCTGCGCCCCGTGCTGGAAAACCCGGCGCCGAAAATCGTCGGCCAGCACCTCAAGTACGACCGCCACATCTTCGCCAACCACGGCATCCGCTTGCAGGGCATCGTCGACGACACGCTGTTGCAGTCCTACGTGCTCGAGGCGCACCAGTCGCACGAACTCGGCAACCTTGCCACGCGCCACCTGGGCCTGGCCACGATCAGCTACGACGACGTGACCGGCAAGGGCGCGACGCGCATCGGCTTCGAGGAAGTCGCGATCGAACGCGCCGCCGAATACGCCGCCGAGGATGCCGACGTGACCCTGCGCGTGCGCGACGCGCTCGCCCCGGCGCTCGCCGCGTCCGACAAGCTCGAATTCGTCTATCGGCAAATCGAGCTGCCGGTCGCCGAAATCCTCTTCCGCATGGAACGAAACGGCATCCTGCTCGACCGCCAGCTACTGGCCGCGCAAAGCGGCGAGCTCGGCAAAAAAATGCTCGAACTCGAACAGCGCGCATACCAGGAAGCCGGCCAGCCGTTCAACCTCGGTTCGCCCAAGCAGATCGGCGAAATCCTGTTCACGCAGAAAGGGCTGCCGGTCGTCAAGAAGACGCCGAGCGGCGCGCCCTCCACCGACGAGGAGACGCTGGAGACGCTCGCGCTCGACCACCCCATCGCGCGTGCCATCCTCGACTACCGAGGGCTGGCCAAGCTGAAATCGACCTACACCGACAAGCTGCCGCAGATGGTCGATGCGCGCACCGGGCGCGTGCACACCAGCTATTCGCAGGCCACCGCCGTCACCGGCCGGCTCGCCAGCGCCGATCCCAATTTGCAGAACATTCCCGCGCGCACCGCCGAGGGCCGCCGTATCCGCGAGGCCTTCATCGCGCCGCCCGGCCACGTGCTGGTGTCGGCGGACTACTCGCAGATCGAACTGCGGATCATGGCGCACCTGTCGGACGACGCCGGCCTGCTCGCGGCCTTCGCCGAAGGCCGCGACATCCACACCGCCACCGCCGCCGAGGTGTTCGGCGTGCCGCTCGACGCCGTGACCGCCGACCAGCGCCGCATGGCCAAGGTCATCAACTTCGGCCTCATCTACGGCATGTCGGCCTTCGGCCTCGCCAGCCAGCTCAACCTGGAACGCAGCGCCGCGCAGGCCTACATCGACCGTTACTTCGCCCGCTACCCCGGCGTGGCCGACTACATGCAGCGCACCCGCGACGCCGCGCACCGCCAGGGCTACGTCGAAACCGTGTTCGGCCGCCGGCTGTACCTGCCCGAGATCAACGCGAAGAACCCGCAGCGCCGCCAGGGCGCCGAGCGCGCCGCGATCAACGCGCCCATGCAGGGCACTGCCGCCGATCTCATCAAGCTGGCGATGATCGCGGTGCAGGGCTGGCTCGACGCCGAACGGCTCCGAAGCAAACTGCTGTTGCAAGTGCACGACGAACTCATCCTCGAAGTCCCCGAGGCCGAGCTCGAGCGCGTGCGCGCCGAACTGCCTTCCCGCATGTGCAACGTCGCCCAACTCAAGGTGCCGCTGGCCGTCGGCGTCGGCGCCGGCCCCAACTGGGAAGCCGCCCACTGATTTGCCCCTGCCCCGCTTCGGGCCAAGGCCCTTCAGCGGGAGTACGGCAATAAAAAAACGGGCACCTCGCGGTGCCCGTTTTGCGTCGTGCATGCTGCGCTTACTTCTGCGGCACCAGCTCCACGCGGCGGTTCTTGAAACGGCCTTCCGGCGTGGCGTTGTCGGCCACAGGGTTGGCCTTGCCATAGCCCTTGGCGGTCAGGCGGTCGGCCGCGATGCCCTTGTCGACCAGATAGGCGCGCACAGCCTCGGCGCGGCGCTGGGACAGCGCCAGGTTGTATTCCGCGGAACTGACCGAATCGGTGTAGCCCGCAACCTCGACCTTGACGTCGCCCCACTTCTTGAGCGTGGCAACCGCCTTGTCGAGAATGACGAGGGCTTCCGGACGCAGCTTGGCGCTGTCGTTGTCGAAGTTCACCCCTTCCAGCGTGAATTTCTCGATGACGACAGGCTCCTCGATCGCCTTGACCGGGCAGCCGTCAGCCGTGCCGGGCGCGGGTACGGTCGGGCACTTGTCCTGGGCATCCGGGATGCCGTCGCCATCGCTGTCCACCGGGCAGCCGTCCGGGGTGCCGGGCGCGGGCACGGTCGGGCACTTGTCCTTGAAATCGGGGATGCCGTCGCCATCGCTGTCCACCGGGCAGCCGTCGGCGGTGACCTTCACGCCGGCCGGGGTGTCGGAGCACTTGTCGAGGCCGTCGAACACGCCGTCGCCATCGCTGTCGATCGGGCAGCCCTTGGTGTCGACCTTGGCGCCCTTGGGCGTGCTCGGGCACTGGTCGAGGCGGTTGGCCACGCCGTCGCCGTCGCTGTCCAGCGGCGCGCCCAGCCCCCAGGAATAGCCGAGCAGCGCCTGGAAGTTGGTGAGGCCGGAATTCGGCAGCGTGCTGTTACCAAACGACTGGTCGGCACGCACTTCCCAGCGGAAGGCGTCATTGGCGCCGACTTCCCACGCCTGACCGATGCCCAGCGAGGCCATCGGACGGGTGAAGTCGGGGCCCTTGTCGGTGTCGACGTTCATCAGGCCCAGGCCGCCGGAGAGGAACCAGTTGTAGCGCTGCTGCTGTGAGAACAGCCATTCGAGGCCGCCGCGCAGGGTGGTCACGTCGGCATCGCCGACCCCGGCGCGGTTGCCGTCGTAGGGTCCGTAGACCAGGTCGCCGAAGAAGTTGGTGCTGGTGCCGAGGCGCTGGCCGTAACGCAGGCCGAACAGCGGATTGGCCTCGTCGTCCTTGCCGCCGACCAGGTCCTTGTCCGCCCAGCCGCCGCCGAGCAGCAGGCCCAGCTCGCGCTGCGGCATCTCGGCAGCATTGACGGTCGCCCCGCCCAGCGCCGCGATCCCCGCCAGCAGCCAAAGTGCTTGTTTACGTTTCATGACGTGTGTCCTCTTGGTAATGAATTCGGATGGGGCAAGCCCGTGTGTGCCCGTTTGGACCGGGCAACGAATGGGCCGATTGTACCCTCTCCCTCCGGCCTGCCCCCAAGGGCGGACGCCGCCGGATTTGTAAATTAGTCAGCGTGTTGCGCAGGCGCAACCCGCTGAAATCCGCTTATTTCTTGAGGCTGTCGCGGATTTCTCGCAGCAGCACGACGTCTTCGGGGGTGGCCGGCGGCGCGGGCGGCGGGGCTGATTTTTTCAGGCGGTTGACCTGTTTCACCAGCATGAAGACGATGAAGGCCAGGATGACGAAGTTGAGCAGGATGGTGAGGAAGCTGCCGTAGGCAAACACCGGCACGCCGGCTTTTTTCACTTCGGCGAGCGTCATCGCCACGCCTTCGGGCACCGTGCCCAGCGGAATGAAGAAGTTGGTGAAATCGAGGCCGCCGAAAATCGCGCCGACGATGGGCATGATGAGGTCGTTGACGATGGAATCGACGATCTTGCCGAAGGCCGCGCCGATGATCACGCCGACCGCCAGGTCCATGGCGTTGCCCTTGACCGCAAACTCTTTGAATTCCGACATGAAGCTCATACTTGCTATCCCCAGGGGTTAAGTTATTGACCGCGCCGATGGTAGACCCCCGATCCGATCGTCTCCAGTGAATTAATGTAAATTCTGCGCCGCTTGGACAGGGCAGGCGACGCGGGTAAAATGCGGCCCCTTATGCGCATCGGTTCCCACGTCCTCAGAAACCGGCTGATCGTCGCCCCCATGGCGGGCGTGACCGACCGGCCGTTCCGCCAGCTGTGCAAGCAGCTGGGCGCGGGCATGGCCGTGTCCGAGATGGTGACGTCGAACTCGCTGCTGTACGGTTCGGCCAAGACCGCGCGCCGCGCCAACCACGAAGGCGAGGTCGACCCGATCAGCGTGCAGATCGCCGGCGCCGACCCGGCAATGATGGCCGAGGCCGCGCGCCACAACGTCGAGCGCGGCGCGCAGATCATCGACATCAACATGGGCTGCCCGGCCAAGAAGGTGTGCAACGTGATGGCCGGCTCGGCCCTGCTGCAGGACGAGGTGCTGGTCGGGCGCATACTCGACGCCGTGGTGAAGGCCGTGCCCGAGGTGCCGGTCACGCTGAAGATCCGCACCGGCTGGGACCGCGAGCACCGCAATGCGCTCAATATCCTGCACATCGCCGAAAACGCCGGCGTGCAGGCGCTCGCCATGCACGGCCGCACCCGGGCCTGCGGCTACTCGGGCTGCGCCGAGTACGACACGATCAAGGCGGTGAAGGCCGCGGCGAAAATCCCGATCATCGCCAACGGCGACATCACCACGCCGGAAAAAGCCCGCTTCGTGCTCGACTACACCGGGGCGGACGCCGTGATGATCGGCCGCGCCGCGCAGGGCCGGCCATGGATCTTCCGCGAGATCGAGCATTACCTGGCCACCGGGACGCACCTGCCGCAACCGGAGGTGGCCGAAATCCACGCCGTGCTCGTCGGCCATCTGCACGATCTCTACGCCTTCTACGGCGAGGTGACCGGCGTGCGCGTCGCGCGCAAGCACATTTCCTGGTACACCCGCGGCCTCGTCGGCAGCAGCGCCTTCCGCCACGCCATGAACCAGCTCGACAGCGTGGCCGAGCAACTCGCGGTGGTCAACGACTACTTCGCACAGGCAGCGCGCGCCGACAGTCGCCTGCGCTACGAAATTCCGGATAACGCGCAAGACCTGCCGCCGGCCGCCCGGCTCGCGGCCTAAGGGGACGAAAATGATAGAAGAAACCGAAATCGCCGCCTGCATGCGGCGGTCGCTCAATCGCTATTTCAAGGATCTCGACGGCGAAGCGCCGAGCGGCATCTACAACATGGTGGTCGGCGCGGTGGAGAAACCCCTGCTGACTTACATTCTCGACCGCGCCGAAGGCAACCAGACGCGCGCGGCCGACATGCTCGGCATCAACCGCAACACCCTGCGCAAGAAACTGCGCGAACACGGCCTTTCCGAATAATCCCGCTTCCGCTCCCAGCCCGATGAAAATCCAGCGCGCCCTGCTCTCGGTTTCCGACAAAACCGGCCTCGTCGATTTCGCCCGCGCCCTCTCGGCCGCCGGCGTCGAACTCCTCTCCACCGGCGGCACCGCCAAAGCCATCCGCGACGCCGGCCTGCCGGTGACCGACGTCGCCGACTACACCGGCTTTCCGGAAATGCTCGACGGCCGCGTGAAAACCCTGCACCCGAAAGTGCACGGCGGCATTCTTGGCCGGCGCGACCTCGCCGACCACGTGGCGACGATGGCCCAGCACGGCATCCCCAACATCGACCTGGTGTGCGTGAACCTCTACCCCTTCCGCGAGACGGTAGCGAAACCGCACACGCTCGACGACGCGATCGAGAACATCGATATCGGCGGGCCGGCGATGGTGCGCTCGGCGGCCAAGAACTACCGCTTCGTCGCCATCGTCACCGACCCGGCGGACTACCCGAAGCTCGTCGCCGAAATGCAGGCCAGCGGCGGCGCGCTCGCCGACGCCACCCGCTTCGGCCTGGCGAAGAAGGCGTTTTCCCACACCGCCGAATACGACAGCGCGATTTCCAACTACCTCACCGCGCTCGACGACGCCGGCGAGAAAGCGCCGTTCGGCGAGCGCCTCAACCTGAACTTCGCCCGCGCCCAGGTCTGCCGCTACGGCGAGAACCCGCACCAGGCCGGCGCTTTCTACGTCGAGGCCCACGCGCCGGCCGGCACCATCGCCACCGCGCGCCAGCTGCAGGGCAAGGAACTTTCCTACAACAACATCGCCGACACCGACGCCGCGCTCGAATGCGTGAAGCAGTTCGACGCCGCGCCCGCCTGCGTCATCGTCAAGCACGCCAACCCTTGCGGCGTCGCGTATGGAACATCGCTGCTCGACGCCTACGACCGCGCGTACAAGACCGATCCCGAATCGGCCTTCGGCGGCATCATCGCCTTCAACGGCCGGCTCGACGGCGCCACCGCCCAGGCCATCGTCGAACGCCAGTTCGTCGAGGTCATCATCGCGCCCGAAGTCAGCCCCGAGGCGAGCGCGGCCGTGGCCGCCAAGAAGAACGTGCGTCTGCTCGAATGCGGTGCCTGGTCGGGCGCCGTCGCGCAGATGGACATGAAGCGCGTCGCCGGCGGCCTCCTCGTGCAGGATGCCGACGTGCTGCTTCACGCCGAGCTGAAAGTCGTCACCGCGCGCGCGCCCACCGACAAGGAAATGGACGACCTGCTGTTCGCCTGGCGCGTCGCCAAGTTCGTGAAATCCAACGCCATCGTCTACGCCAAGGACCGCATGACCGTCGGCGTCGGCGCGGGGCAGATGAGCCGCGTCAACTCCGCGCGCATCGCCGCGATCAAGGCCGAACACGCCGGGCTCGCCGTGCCCGGCTCGGCGATGGCGTCGGACGCCTTCTTCCCCTTCCGCGACGGCATCGACCAGGCGGCGGCGGCCGGCATCCAGGCCGTGATCCAGCCCGGCGGTTCGATGCGCGACGACGAAGTCATCGCGGCGGCCAACGAACACGGCATCGCCATGGTCTTCACCGGCACGCGGCATTTCCGGCACTGATTCCGGTGCGTGGCAAGCGGCGAGGGACGTGAGCGATTCTCTCGCGCCAGTCCCCACCACTCACGACTAACGACTCTCCACTCACCCCCATGAAAATCCTCGTCATCGGCTCCGGCGGACGCGAACACGCGCTGGCGTGGAAGCTTGCGCAATCGCCCAAGGTTTCCCAGGTCTACGTCGCGCCCGGTAACGGCGGCACGGCGACGGAAGACGGCCTCGTCAACGTGCCGCTCACGGCGATCCCCTCGCTGGTCGAGTTCGTGCGCCGCGATCCCGACATCGGCTTCACCGTGGTCGGGCCCGAGGCGCCGCTGGCAGCGGGCGTGGTCGACGCCTTCCGCGCAGCGGGGCTGGCGATCTTCGGGCCCACGCAGGCGGCGGCGCAGCTGGAATCGTCCAAGGATTTCGCCAAGGCCTTCATGGCGCGCCACGGCATTCCCACCGCCGCGTACCAGACTTTCACCGATGCGACGGCGGCCCACGCCTACATCGACGCGCAGGGTGCGCCCATCGTGGTGAAGGCCGACGGGCTGGCCGCCGGCAAAGGCGTGGTCGTGGCGCAAACCGCCGCCGAGGCGCATGCCGCGGTGGACGCCATGCTTGCCGGCAACACCCTGGGCGAAGCGGGTCACCGCGTGGTGATCGAGGAATGCCTCGCCGGCGAGGAAGCCAGTTTCATCGTCATGGTCGACGGCGAGCACGTGCTCCCGCTCGCGTCCAGCCAGGACCACAAGCGCCTGGGCGACGGCGACACCGGCCCCAACACCGGCGGCATGGGCGCGTATTCGCCCGCGCCCGTCGTCACGCCCGAACTGCACGCGCGCATCATGCGCGAGGTGATCGTGCCGACGGTCGAAGGCATGGCTGCCGACGGCATCCGCTACACCGGCTTTCTGTATGCCGGCATCATGGTCGGGGCCGACGGCGCGCCCAGGGTGCTCGAATTCAACTGCCGCATGGGCGACCCCGAAACGCAGCCGATCATGATGCGGCTGAAATCCGACCTGGTCGCACTCGTCGACGCCGCCCTCGGCGGCCGGCTCGACCAGGTCGAGGCCGAATGGGATCGCCGCACCGCGCTCGCCGTGGTGCTCGCCGCCGCGGGCTATCCCGACGCCCCGCAGAAGGGCGCCGTCATCGGCCCGCTGCCGCCGGCCGCAGACGACCTGCATGTCTTCCATGCCGGCACGGCCGAATCCCAGGGCCGGGTCACGGTCAGCGGCGGCCGCGTGCTCGCGGTCACCGCGCTCGGCGACAGCGTGCGCATGGCGCAGAAGCGCGCCTACGAGGCCGTGTCGGCCATCCATTTCGACGGCATGCAATACCGGCGCGACATTGGCTGGCGCGCGCTGGACCGCAAGAAATAAGCGCGGGCGCACGCGGTGAGCCGTGATGCCCACCCCCTGCGTGCCCACCTCGCCCGGGGTGGGCTCATCGCCTATCCGACCGAATCCTGCTATGGCCTCGGCTGCGCGCCACGCAACGTACATGCGCTCAAGCGCCTCATCGCCGCCAAGGGCCGCAGCGCCGCCAAGGGACTGCTCCTCATCGCCGCCAGCTGGGCGCAACTCAAGCCCTACGTCACGCCCTTGTCGCCGGCGCTGCTGGCGCGCATGCGGCAGAGCTGGCCTGGCCCCGTCACCTGGGTGGTGCCTGCCTCGCGGCGCTGCCCGGCCCTGCTCACCGGCGGGCGGCCGACAGTCGCGGTGCGCGTGACGAAACACGCCGGCGCAGCACGGCTGTGCCGCGTGCTCGGCACCGCGCTGGTTTCCACCAGCGCCAATAAAAGTGGCCGCAAACCCGCCAAAACCGCAGCCGAATGCCGGACAATATTCGGCGCGCGCGTGCGCGTCGTCGAGGGCCGCATCGGCACCCGCAAGCGCCCCTCCACCCTGATCGACCTTGCCACCGGAACCGTTCTGCGACCGTGACTACCCCCCTCCCCGACACCGCCGCCGTCAAGACCTACCTCACCGGCCTGCAGGCGCGCATCGTCGCCGCGCTCGAAGCCGCCGACGGCCTGCCCTTCCGCACCGACAGCTGGACCCGTCCCGAAGGCGGCGGCGGCATTTCGCGCCTGATCGAGGAAGGCCGCGTGCTCGAGCGCGGCGGGGTGAACTTCTCGCACGTGCTCGGCAGCCAGCTGCCGCCGTCGGCTTCCGCGCACCGGCCCGAACTCGCCGGCCGCCGCTGGGAGGCGATGGGCGTGTCGCTGGTGCTGCATCCCCGCAACCCCTACGCGCCGACGGTGCACATGAACGTGCGCTGCTTCGTCGCGGAAAAAGACGGCGAGGCGCCGGTGTGGTGGTTCGGCGGCGGCATGGACCTCACGCCCTACTACGGCTTTGCCGACGACGCGCGCCACTTTCACGCCACCTGCAAGGCCGCGCTCGACCCCTTCGGCGCCGACCTGCACCCGCGCTTCAAGGAATGGTGCGACCGCTACTTCTTCCTCAAGCACCGCAACGAGCCGCGCGGCATCGGCGGCATCTTCTTCGACGACTTTGCCGAAGGCGGCTTCGAGCACGCCTTCGGCATGACGCGCGCGGTGGGCGACGCCTTCCTCACCGCATACCTCCCCATCCTCGAACGCCGCCGCGACACCCCCTACGGCGAGCGCGAGCGCGACTTCCAGGCCTACCGGCGCGGCCGCTACGTCGAGTTCAACCTGGTGTACGACCGCGGCACGCTGTTCGGCCTGCAATCGGGCGGGCGCACCGAGTCGATCCTGATGTCGCTGCCGCCGATCGTGAAATGGCGCTACGACTGGCACCCCGAGCCGGGCTCGCCGGAGGCCGAGCTGTACCGCAACTTCCTCGTCGCGAAAAACTGGGTCTGAGACGCCGCCATGCGCAAGATTCCGCGTCGCATCCTCATCGGTCTCGGCGTCCTGGTGCTGCTCATCGGGCTGGTCGGGCTCATCGCCTACGAACTGCTGTCGTCCGCGCTCGAAGCGAAATACCTCGCCAAGACGGCGCAGAAGATGACCTGGAAACTCGAGCCCGGACCGTCAAAACGCATCCGTTACCCCGACGGCGGGCCCTACGACGTGCGGCTGGGCTACAGCAAGCTGCCCGCCTATTTCGCACGGCTCGACAAGGCCGGCTGGAAGATCGACACGCAGGCAAAAATCAGCGCGCAGATGGCGCGGGTGGACGACCTTGGCCTCTTCCTGCCGTATCACGAAAAGGACCAGGCCGGCCTCACCCTGCTCGACAGCGACGGCAAGCCGATCTACCAGAGCCGTTTTCCGGAACGGGTCTACGCCCGTTTTGCCGACATTCCCAAGGTGCTGGTCGATTCGCTGCTCTACATCGAGAACCGCGAACTGCTGACCGACCAGTTCCCCACCCGCAACCCGGCGGTGGAATGGGACCGCCTCGCCCAGGCGGTGATGGAAAAAGGCATCAGCCTGGTCGACCGCAACCGCAACGTGCCGGGCGGCAGCACGCTGCCGACGCAGATCGAGAAATACCGCCACTCGCCCGAAGGCCGCACCTCGGACATGGGAGAAAAACTGCGCCAGATGGCCACTGCCAGCCTCCGCGCCTACCTCGACGGCCCCAACACGCTGGCGATGCGGCGCGAGACCGTGATGGCCTATCTCAACACCGTGCCGCTCGCCGCCGCGCCGCGCTACGGCGAAGTCAACGGCGTGGGCGACGGCCTGTGGGCGTGGTACGGCCTCGACTTCGACCACGTCAACCGCATCCTTGCCAAACCGCCCACGCGGCACGACGCCGAATACGCCAGCGCGTTGAAGCACGCGCTCTCGCTCGTTGTCGCCGAGCGCCGGCCCTCGTACTACCTGGCCGCCAACCGCAAGGCGCTCGACGCGCTGACCGACGACCATCTCGACCTGCTCGCCAACGCCGGCATCATCCCGCGCACCCTGGCCGACCGCGCCAAGGCAGTGAAACTGCGCGGCACGCACCAGCGCATCGACCCGCCGCCGCCGCGCTTCGTCGACCAGAAGGCCGCCAACGCGCTGCGCATCAAGGTGGCGCAGCTGCTCGCCGAAGCACGCCTGTACGACCTCGACCGGCTCGACCTCACCGCCCACACCACGGTCAACCAGCCGGCGCAGAAGATCGTGAGCGGCTACCTGCAAAGCCTCAAAACCCTAGAAGCCGCCACCGCTTCGGGCCTCGTCGGCCACCGCCTGCTGCAGCCGGAGAACCCGCTCGACAAGGTGGTCTACAGCTTCACGCTGTACGAGAAGACGCCGCGCGGCAACGTACTGCGCATCCAGGCCGACAACCTCAACCAGCCGTTCGACCTCAACAGCCAGGCGCGGCTCGATCTCGGCTCCACCGCCAAGCTGCGCACGCTCGTCACCTACCTCGAAATCGTCGCGCGGCTCTACAACGAGTACCGCACGCTCGACCCCAAGGCGCTGGCGCAGAAAGCGCAGCCGCAGCGCGACGTGCTGGCACAGTGGGTTGCCGCCACGCTGCAGCGCCAGCCCGGCATTGCGCTCGCCGACCTGCTGGAAGGCGCGATGAGCAGGCAGTATTCCGCCGCGCCCGAAACCTTTTTCACCGGCGGCGGCATCCACACCTTCGCCAACTTCGACCCCAAGGACAACGGCCGCGTGATGGACATCTGGGAGGCCACCAAGAACTCGGTCAACCTGGTCTACATCCGCATCATGCGCGACATCGTGCGCCACTACGCCAGCGCCACGCCGGGTGCGGCGGCGCGCATCCTCGACGACGCCGGCAACCCGCTGCGCGAAACCTACCTGATGCGCTTCGTCGACCAGGAAGGCAAGGTCTTCATCCACCGCTTCTACCAGCGCCACAAGAACCAGACTGCCGCGCAGATGGCGGAGGATCTCTACGCCCGCGTGCGCGGCAACCCGCGCCGGTTCACCGCCGTGTACCGCTACCTCGAACCGCAGGCCGGGCTCGACGCCTACGCCGCCGCGCTGGCGGCAGAGATTCCCGCCGCCGCCAGCCTGTCGCCCGCCACCATCGCCGCGCTGTACAAGACCCACGCACCGGACGCCTACAACCTCGCCGACCGCGGTTACGTGTCGCAGATCCACCCGCTCGAGCTGTGGGTGGTGAAGACCCTGCGCGCCGCGCCCAGGACCGAGCTCGGCACCCTGTACGCCCAGGGCGCCGACGCGCGCCGCGAAGTCTACAACTGGCTGTTCAAGACCAGCCGCAAGAACGCGCAGGACATCCGCATCCAGTCGCTGCTGGAAGTGGAAGCCTTCGACGGCCTGCTGCGCGACTGGAAGCGCCTGGGCTACCCCTTCGACAACATCACGCCCTCCTACGCCACCGCCATCGGCAGCTCCGGCGACCGCCCCGCCGCGCTCGCCGAACTGATGGGCATCCTCGTCAACGACGGCGTGCGCATGCCCATGGTCAGCATCGCCGGCCTGCATTTCGCCGCCAACACCCCCTACGACACCCGGCTGTCGATCAAGCCGCAGCGCGGCGAACGCCTGCTGCCGGCCGAAGTCGCGCGCACCGTGCGCCGCGCGCTCGCCAACGTGGTGCAAGGCGGCACCGCCGGGCGCCTGGCC
>JAIWOS010000066.1 GCA_020217265.1 Thiobacillus sp.
GGCGGCCACCGGCGCCGCCAGCAATACGGCGCGCAGCAGATCGGCGGACGCGCCTCCCCCCGGCGCCAGCAGACGCATCCGCAGCGCCAGCACGGGATCGAGGCGAACGCAGGCGGCAAGCTCGGCCTGGGCCGCCTCGCCCCGCATCAGATGCTCCAGCGCTTCGGCCACCACGCCGGGGGCACAAAGACAGGCCGTTAGCTCCGACTTTTTTAGTAAATTGTTCGGAAGTTCTCGCATGTCATTGCTATATATATTGAATTTTGCTACACCGTCAATCTAAGACTGGAAATAATTGCGGCCCGGCAACGAACTGTTGTTTTCAAGTTTTAGCCGCCGTGTCCGTTTGCTGAGCAAGCTGTTACATTTCGTTCGCAAATTTACAGTAGCCAAAGATATGGATATGAAAGCCGCCCTGACTGGATTGATTCTGCTTTGCGCCGCCCCCGTTGCCCACGCGCTCGAAGGCCAGGCCTCGCTGCAATGGAGCGAACGCCTCGGCTCGCCCGCGCTGAATGCGCCGCTGGCCACGCTGCAGGACGTGCCCGAACTGTCGTCGCAGTCGGTGCTGGTGTACGACCAGGCCAGCGGCCAGCCGCTGCTGGCCAAGAATGCGGCGATGCAGACGCCGATCGCGTCGATCACCAAGCTGATGACCGCGATGCTGGTGATCGACGCCGGCCTGCCGTACGACGAAAAGATCACCATCACTTCTGCCGACCGCGATACCCTCAAGGGCACCGGCTCACGGCTGGCGATCGGCGCAAGCTATACGCGCGGTCAACTGCTGCACCTGGCGCTGATCGCGTCGGACAACCGCGCGGCGCACGCGCTGGCCCGCACCGCGCCCGGCGGCACCGAGCGCTTCGTCGCCAACATGAACCGCATGGCGCGCGCGCTGGGCATGCAGAACACGGTCTACGTCGAACCCACCGGGCTGTCGAGCAACAACCAGTCCACCGCGCTGGATCTGGCCAAGCTTGCCGACTACGCTTACCAGCACTACCCGGAAATCCGCCAGATCAGCAGCAGCGGCAGCTACACCCTCGGCACCCAGCGCGTGGTGGTGAAAAAGCGCCGCCACGCCGCGCGCGTGTATTACCGCCAGGTCGCCTTCCACAACACCAACCGCCTCACCCGCATGGACGACTGGCACATCGGCCTGTCGAAGACCGGTTTCATCAACGAGGCCGGCCACTGTCTGGTGATGCAGGCCAACGTCGCGCAGCGCGACGTCATCATCGTGCTGCTCGACGCCACCGGCAACAGCAGCCGCGCCGGCGACGCCGCCCGCATCAAGCAGTGGCTCGAATCCGGCAGCGCCGTCCGCGCCGACAACCGCTACAAGCCCGCCTCGCGCACCTGAGCGGGCGCGCGGCGCGGTTATGATGGGCGGCCTTGCCGCCCATTTTCATTGCCGCATGTCCGCCGACCTCGCGCACCAGCTCCTGCTCAAGACCCTGCTGCCGCTCTCGCTCCTGATTGCCGCCGGCGGCCTCTGGCCGCGCTGGCAGACCGGCGTTTCGCCGGTGGCGCTGCGCGGCGCGATCAGCCGGCTGGTGCTCGATTTCTTCGCGCCCATGCTGTTCTTCGCGGTCGCCGCGCGCGCCACGGTCGATTTCAGCCTGCTGCAGGTGCCCGCCATCCTCGGCGTGGCGACGCTCGCCGGCCTGGGACTCGCCGCGCTGGCGCTGTTCGCCACGCCCCTGGGGCGTGGCCTGTCCTGCCCGGCGAAAGGCGCGGTCCTGCTGGCGTCCGGATTCGGCAACGTGCTGTTCTTCGGCTACCCCTTCCTCACCACCGTGTTCGGCGAATCCGGCGCGCGCTACCCCTTCTTCGCCGACATGCTCGCCACCACCCCGCTGGTGTGGTCGCTCGGCGTGTGGATCGCCTTCCGCTGCGGCAGCCACACCGAGCATGCCTCGTTCCTGCGCATGTGGCTCAGGCTGCCGCCGGTGTGGGGCTTTGCCGCGGGGCTGGCGGTGAACCTCTCCGGCCTGCCGCTGGCGCCGCTCGTCGAGGCCGCGCACTGGGCCGGTAGCCCGACGATTCCGCTGATGCTGTTCGTGCTGGGGCTCACGATTCCCTGGCACGACCTGCGGCCGCAGCGCGCGGTGGCGGTGGCGCTCGCGATCAAGCTCGCGCTGATGCCGGCGATCGCGCTGGGCATGGCGCTGGCGTGGCCCGGCGCGCTGTCGGAACCGGGCGAGGCGGCGGTGCTGGAGGCCGCCATGCCGACCATGGTGATGGTGATCGCGCTGGCCGACCGCTTCGGCCTCGACGCGCGTCTGGCGGGGCTCGTGATGGGCTGGTCAACGCTGGCCGGATTGGTTACGCTGCCATTCTGGTTATGGCTCATGAAAGGCATCGCATCATGAAGATCGGATTCATCGGCAGCGGCATCATGGGCCGCCCCATGGCGGAAAACCTGCTGCGCGCGGGCCATCAGCTCTACGTCTACGGGCGCCGCTTCGACCGCATCGAACCCGTGCTGGTGATGGGCGCGATGGGCAAGGGCACCCCAATGGAGGTGGCCGCCGAAACCGACATCACGTTCACCGTCGTTTCCGACACCACCAACGTCGAACAGATCATCCTCGGCGACCGCGGCCTGGTGCACGGTGCGCGTCCCGGTCACACCATCGTCGACATGAGCACCGTGTCGCCCGCCGCCACCCGCCGCATCGCCGCCGCGCTCGCCGAACGCGGCGTGCACATGCTGGATGCCCCGGTGTCCGGCGGCGAAACCGGCGCCCGCGAAGGCACGCTGTCGATCATGGTCGGCGGCGAGGCGCCGATCTTCGAAAAAGTGAAACCGCTGTTCGAAGTGCTCGGCAAGAGCATCGTCCACGTCGGCGGCCACGGCGCCGGCCAGGTCGTCAAGTGCTGCAACCAGATCGTCGTCGGCCTCACCTTCGAGGGCGTCGCCGAAGCCATCCTGCTCGCGCGCAGGAACGGCGTCGACCCGGTCAAGATGCGCGAGGCGCTGATGGGCGGTTTCGCAGGCAGCCGCATCCTCGACGTGCACGGCGAGCGCATGCTCAAAGGCAACTACAAGCCCGGCTTCAAGACCAAGCTGCACCACAAGGACATGGCCATCGTCATGGACAACGCGCAGGAAACCGCCACGCCCCTGCCCGGCGCCGCGCTCATCGCGCAGCAGATGAACGCGCTGATGGGCGCGGGCGATTCCGAGCTCGATTCCTCGGCGATCATGCGTGCGCTCGAGCGACTCGCCGGCGAAGCCTGATGAGCGGCAAGGAGCGCGTGGTCTTCCTCGACCGCGCCGCGTTCACGCCGGACGCGCTGCCGATCCCGGCCTTCGACCACAACTGGAGCGAGTACCCAGGCACCGACGCGGCCGACGTCGTGCCGCGCCTGTTCTGGGCGACGCTCGCGATCACCCACGCCTGCGCGATCGACGCCGCGGCCATTGCCCAGCTGCACAAGCTGAAACACGTCGTCGTCACCGGACCGGCCATGGTGGATGAAGCCGCCTGCGCGGCGCGCGGCATCGCGGTGCGGCATCTGTCGTCGACCGGCGCGTCCGCGCAATCGCTGATCCGCCTGCTGGAAACGCTGGTCGCGCAAGCCGCGCACTAGTGTCTCGACCCACACGTTTCGCCATGCACTAGGGCCACACATGCCGAACTTTCTCCCCGCGATGGCAGTCCTGCTGGCGCTGACGGCCTTGCCGGCCCAGGCGGCGAGCTACCGGTTCGACCCCGACCACACCTACCCCCTGTTCGAGATCGACCATCTCGGTTTTTCCACCCAGCGCGGCCAGTTCGACCGCGTGCGCGGCACGCTCGAATTCGACACCGTGCAGCGCAGCGGCAGCCTCGAAGTCGTCATCGACGCCACCTCGCTCGACAGCGGCAACGACGCGCGCGACGCCATCCTCAAGGGGCCGGGCTGGTTCGACGTCGAACGCTTTCCCACCCTTGTTTTCCGCAGCCAGCGCTTCGTGTTCGAGAACGAGCGCCTCGTCGCCATCGAAGGCGAGCTGACCCTGCTTGGCGTCACGCAACCGCTGCGTATCGACGTCGCGCGCTTCAAGTGCGGCTTCAATCTGGCGAGCCGCAAGCGGACCTGCGGCGCCGACGCGAGCGCCACGCTGCTGCGTTCGCGTTTCGGCATGAATACCGGCCTGCCCTTCGTCGGCGACGAGGTGAGGTTGCGCATCCAGGCCGAAGCCAGCCTGCAGAACTGAAGCCCGGACCGCCTACGGCACGCCCGATGAAACCGCTCGACGATCCCGCCCTGTTCCGGCAGCAGGCCCTCATCGACGGCGTCTGGTGCGACGCCGCCGACGCCGCGCGCTTCGCGGTGCGCAACCCCGCGAATGACGGCACCGTCGGCCACGCGCCGCGCTGCACCGCCGCCGACGTCG
>JAIWOS010000132.1 GCA_020217265.1 Thiobacillus sp.
TGACCAACCAGCCACCCGCCCCCGCCACCGCCCCGATCAACGCGCCCGGCAAGCCGGCCGCCGCGCCGGCCACCGCTTCCGCCAGCACGCGCAAGGACGCCACCGTCAACTACGAAGTCGACAAGACCATCCAGTACGTGCAACAGGGCGGCGGCGGCCTCAAGCGCCTGTCGGTCGCGGTCGTCGTCAACTACCGCAAGGTTCCCGGCAAGGGCGGAAAAGTGTCGCAGAAACCTTTGTCGGCCGCTGAATTGGCCCAGATCACCAACCTGGTCAAGGAGGCCATGGGCTACAACCAGGCGCGCGGCGACACCCTCAATGTCGTCAACAGCCCGTTCGCCGCGCCGGAAGTCGAGGTCATTCCCGAGCCGCCGATTTGGAAGCAGCCCGAGACGGTGGATACGGCAAAGATCGTCGGCAAATACCTGCTGATGGGCATTGCGCTGCTGCTGCTCTACCTGCGCGTGCTGAAACCCCTGCTGAAGAAACTGTCCGATCCACTGGCGACGCCCCCCGCCGCCGGCGCGTCTGACGAGCCCGGCCAGCCGCAACTGGCGGCCGCCGGCGAAGAGATGCTCGCGCTGCCTCCCGGGCAACGCAGCTATCAGGACAACCTGGCCCGCGCGCAGCAGCTCGCCAAAGAGGACCCGCGCGTGGTCGCCAACATCGTGAAAACCTGGGTGAGCGGCAATGAGTGACAACAACGGCGTAACCAATGCAGCCGTGCTGATGCTCGCGCTGGGCGAGGAAGGCGCGGCGGAGGTGATGAAATTCCTCGGCCCGCGCGAGGTGCAGAAACTCGGCGAGGCGATGACCAGCATGAAAGCGATCCCGCAGGAACAGGTCGAACAGGTGCTTGCCACGTTCAACGAGGTGGCCGACCAGAGTTCCACGCTGGGACTGGATTCCGACGAATACATCCGCTCGGTGCTTACCAAGGCGCTGGGCGACGACAAGGCTTCCTCGCTGCTCAACCGCATCCTCGGTGGTACCGGCGATGCCAGCGGCATCGAAAGCCTGAAATGGATGGATGCCGAATCGGTGGCCGATCTCATCCACAACGAACATCCGCAGACCATCGCCACGATTCTCGTGCATCTGGAGGCTGACCACGCCTGCCAAATCCTTGATTATTTCACCGAACGCCTGCGTAACGACGTATTGCTGCGCATCGCCACCCTGTCTGGCGTGCAGCCAGCTGCGCTGCGCGAACTCAACGACGTGCTTTCAAAACTTCTGTCCGGCGGCGGCGCAGCGAAGAAACAGAGCATGGGTGGCACCCGAGTCGCGGCCGATATCCTCAATTACATGAGTGGCAGCAACGAAGCATCGGCGATGGAATACCTGAAGAGCTACGACCCCGACATGGCACAGAAGATCATGGACGAGATGTTCGTATTCGAGAACATCCTCGACATCGAGGATCGCGGCATCCAGCTCATCCTGCGCGAAGTGCAGTCCGAGTCTCTGATCATTGCGTTGAAAGGTGCCAACGAGGAGTTGCGGGAAAAGATTTTCAAGAACATGTCGCAGCGCGCCGCCGAGATGATGCGCGAGGACCTCGAATCCAAGGGCCCGGTCAAGCTGTCCGAGGTCGAAGCGCAGCAGCGCGAGATTCTCACCATCATCCGCCGGCTCGCCGACGAGGGCCAGCTGACACTCGGCGCAAAGGGCGAGGAAGCCTATGTCTAATTCCGTCGCCAGCGCAGTCATCCGCAGTGAAAACCATGCCGATTTCCAGCCTTGGGAGCCCGCCAGTTTCGATTCCACGCCGCGCGACGTCAGCATGCAGCACCGCGACGTTGCCCTGCCGACCATCGAGCAGATCGCGGCCATCCAGGAACAGGCCGAACAGGAAGGCTACGCGGCGGGCCACGCCGAGGGCCGCGCGGCAGGGCTTTCCGAAGGGCGTGAACAAGCGGCGCAGGAAACGGCACGGCTGGCCGCGCTGGCAGCGAATTTCGATGCACAGACGCGGCAGGCCGACGAACTCATCGCTCAGCAGGTGCTCGATCTCGCCGTCGACCTTGCCCGCGCGATGCTGAAATCCTCGCTCGATCTGCG
This sequence comes from Thiobacillus sp., assembly GCA_020217265.1. Taxonomy (GTDB): domain Bacteria; phylum Pseudomonadota; class Gammaproteobacteria; order Burkholderiales; family Thiobacillaceae; genus Thiobacillus. The sequence goes on from JAIWOS010000132.1 coordinate 2,065, forward strand.
GCCCGAACTCGTCATTCCTGTGGTGCGCGAGGCGGTGCGCTACCTGCCCGCAATCCAGCAGCCGGCGCTGCTTTATCTCAATCCCGCCGACCTCGAACTGGTCAGCGAACGCATCGGCGACGAACTGGCCAAGACCGGCTGGCAGCTCACCGAGGACGCCGCGCTCGAAGCCGGCGGCTGCCGCATCGAAACCCCCAGCAACCAGATCGACGCGGCGCTTTCCACCCGCTGGCAGCGCCTGGTCGGCGCACTCGGCAAGCAGAGCGACTGGCTCGCCTGATGGATACCGCGATCGCGCCCCCGCTCCATGCCGCACGCTGGCAGGCCTATCTTGCCGACTGCCGCGAGCTCGTCGCCATCGCCGAGCCGATGCGCGTGTCCGGCCGCGTCACCCGCGTCGCCGGCCTGGTAATGGAAGCCGTGGGTCTCAAGCTGCCGGTCGGCAGCGCCTGCACCGTGCCGCTGCCCAACGGCTCGCTGCTCGAAGCCGAGGTCGTCGGCTTCGCCGGCGACCGGCTCTATCTCATGCCGCAAAGCGACATCGAAGGCCTGGTGCCCGGCGCGCAGGTGTTCCCGGCCGAAATCATCCCCACCCTGCCGGGCGTCGGCCAGGTCAGCCATCCGCGCCGCCGTCCCAGCGACCGCACCCGCCACCTGCCGGTGGGAGACGGTCTGCTCGGCCGCGTGCTCGACAGCAACGGCCGCGCACTCGACAGCCTCGGGCCGGTGAATGCCGAAGCCAGCGCGCCCTTGTCGCGCCGCGTCGCCAACCCGCTGTCGCGCGCGCCGATCACCGACGTGCTCGACGTCGGGGTGCGCGCGATCAATGCCCTGCTCAGCGTCGGCCGCGGCCAGCGCATGGGCCTGTTCGCCGGCTCCGGCGTGGGTAAAAGCGTGCTGCTCGGCATGATGGCGCGCTACACCTCGGCGGATGTCATCGTCGTCGGCCTCATCGGCGAACGCGGCCGCGAGGTCAAGGAATTCATCGAACAGATTCTCGGCGAGGAAGGCCTCGCACGCGCCGTCGTCGTCGCCGCGCCGGCCGACACGCCGCCCTTGATGCGCATGCAGGGCGCGGCCTACGCCACCTCGATCGCCGAGCATTTCCGCGACCAGGGCAGGAACGTGCTCCTGATCATGGATTCGCTCACCCGTTACGCCATGGCGCAGCGCGAGATCGCGCTCGCCATCGGCGAGCCGCCCGCGACCAAAGGCTACCCGCCGTCGGTGTTCGCCAAGCTGCCGGCACTGGTCGAACGCGCCGGCAACGGCCGCCCGGGCGGCGGTTCGATCACCGCTTTCTACACCGTGCTCACCGAAGGCGACGACCAGCAGGACCCCATTGCCGACGCCGCGCGCGCGATCCTCGACGGCCACATCGTGCTTTCGCGCACGCTCGCCGAATCGGGCCACTATCCCGCGATCGACATCGAACAGTCGATCAGCCGCGCCATGCACAACATCACCCCGCCCGAGCAGCAGCATCTGGCACGCCGCCTGAAGAAGCTGTACTCGCGCTACGAGCGCAGCCGCGACCTGATCAGCGTCGGCGCCTACGCGCCCGGCACCGACCCGGTGCTCGACGAGGCGATCCGCCTGCGCACCGGCATGGACGGCTTCCTGCAGCAGGCCATCCACGAACGCGCCAGCGTGGCGGACAGCCTGGCGCAACTCGAATCGCTGTTCAACTGAGACCGCAGCCCATGGCCCACCCGACCGCTCTCGCCACCCTGATCGAGCTCGCGCAAAAGGATGCCGACGAGGCCGCCAGGAAGCTGGGCGCCTGCGTGCGCCTGCGCGAGGAAGCCACGCAAAAGCTCGAACTCCTGGTGCAATACCGCGACGACTACGCGCTGCGCTGCCAGGCCGACATGGCCAGCGGCATCAGCGCCACCCAGTTCAACAACTTCCAGACCTTCATGGGCAAGCTCGACCAGGCGATCGCCGGCCAGCGGCAGGTGGTCGACGAACTCGGCCGGCGCGCCGACCAGGCGCGCGCCGCCTGGCTTGCCACGGAACAGAAGAAACTCTCCTTCGTCACTCTCGGGGACCGCGCCGCGCGCAGCGAGGCGCGCCACGAGAGCCGGCGCGACCAGAAGCTGAACGACGAATACGCCGCTCGCAGCGCGCACCCCAAGCCCCCGACCCCCTGACCGGAAGCCGCCATGAACGCACCGCTCGCCGTCCTCCCGCCCGCCCCGCAACCTGCTGCCACCCCGGCCCCAGCGCAGGACGCCGCCGCGCCCGACGTTCCGTTCAGCCAGGTGCTGTCGGGCGAAATGGCGCAGCAGCGCCGCGCCGAGGCGAATGCCGACGCCGCAGCGCCGCC
>JAIWOS010000017.1 GCA_020217265.1 Thiobacillus sp.
CCTGTCGCGTCGCGTGCGGCCGAGGCCGCGGCTTCCGTAGCACGGCATGCCGAACCCGCCACGCCCGCGAGGCGGGCCAGCCCGGGAGCGGTCGAACCCTCGCCCGTGCCTGCCGTGGTCGCGCAGCAACCCGCGCCGCACGCTGAATGGGACTGGCTCTCCGTCGTGGCCAGCCTGCGGCTGGGCGGCATGGCCAAGATGCTGGCCGACCACTGCGAACTCGTGAACGGCAGCGCTGATGCAGTGACGCTGCGCGTCGGCGAAGCGCACAGGCACCTGCTCGACGGCGCCTACAAGGACAAGCTCATCGCGGCCCTGCGCGACAAGTACGGCGCGACCTTGCAGGTGTCGTTCGAGGTCGGCGCGGCGGCGGAACAGACGCCGCAGCAGGTGCGCACCCGTATCCGGGAAACGCGGCAGGCCGAAGCCGTGGCAGCGATCGAATCCGACCCCTTTGTGCGCGAACTGGTCGAAAAATTCGACGGCCAGATCGACGCCGCAACCATACAGCCACTAGGAGAACACCCATGATGAAAGGCGGCATCGGCAACATGATGAAGCAGGTCCAGCAGGTTCAGGAGAACATGGCCAAGATGCAGGCCAAGCTGGCCGAAATGGAAATCGAGGGCGCTGCCGGCGCAGGCATGGTCAAGGTATTGATGACCTGCAAGTACGACGTGCGCCGCGTCGAGATCGATCCCTCGCTCATGAGCGACGACAAGGAAATGCTGGAAGACCTGATTGCCGCGGCAGTGAACGACGCCGTGCGCAAGGTCGAATCCACCGTGCAGGAAAAAATGGCGAGCGTCACCGCCGGCCTGCCGATTCCGCCCGGCATGAAGCTGCCGTTCTGATCGCCGTATTCCCATTGTGCAGCCCGCCGCGCTCGACCACCTGATCGCCGCCCTGCGCGTGCTGCCGGGGGTCGGCCCCAAGTCGGCCGCGCGCATGGCCTATCACCTGCTGCAGCGCGACCGCCGCGGCGCCGAGACGCTGGCCGGCGCGCTCGACCATGCGCTCAGACACCTGCTGCACTGCCGGCTGTGCAACAATTTTTCCGAAGCCGAAGTGTGCGAGGTGTGCGCGAGCCCGCGCCGTGACCGCCGCAAGCTCGCGGTGGTCGAGATGCCGGCCGACTTCAACATGATGGAAGCGACGCAGAGCTACGACGGTCGCTACTTCGTGCTGATGGGGCGATTGAGCCCGCTCGATGGCGTCGGCCCGCGCGAGATACACCTCGACCGCCTGATCGCCCGCGCGCTCGACGGCGAAGTGGAGGAAGTGCTGCTCGCCACCAACTTCACGCCGGAAGGCGAAGCCACCGCGCATACCATTGGCGAACTGCTGAAAGCCCGTGGCCTGAAGGTGACCCGGCTGGCGCGTGGCGTGCCCGTGGGCGGCGAACTCGAATACGTGGACAGCGGCACCCTGGCGCAGGCCGTGCGCGACCGGCGCACCCTTTGACCTGGTGCGACCGGCGGGTGCTGTGAGTGAACGGCAATGAAGTTGTATTGTGTGGAATGAAACTGACAGGGAGGGAAGGGAGTTAAGCTGTAGGTTTCCTCCCTGACGCATCTTCCTCCCTGTTCCAAATCTAATTGAATAAATGACCCGGACGACATGATGGAACTGACTGCACTCACCGCCCTTTCCCCGCTCGACGGCCGCTATGGCAGCAAGACCGCGGCCCTGCGCGATTTCTTCAGCGAATACGCGCTCATCAAGTACCGTGTCATCGTCGAAATCGAGTGGTTGAAGGCGCTCGCCGCCGAACCCGCGATCGCCGAGGTGCCGGCGTTTTCGGCGGAGGCCATCGCGCTGCTCGACGGCATCGCCGACCATTTTTCCGTCGCCGACGCCGAACGCGTGAAAGCCATCGAGGCGACGACCAACCACGACGTCAAGGCGGTCGAGTATTTCCTCAAGGAGCGCACGGCCGGCAATGCCGAGATCGCGGCGGTGTCCGAGTTCTTCCATTTCGCCTGCACCTCGGAAGACATCAACAACCTCTCGCACGCGCTCATGCTGAAGGGCGCGCGCGACGGCGTACTGCTGCCGGCATTGGAAAAGGTGATCGCGCGTCTCACCGACCTGGCGCACGAACTGGCCGATTTGCCGATGCTGTCGCGCACGCATGGCCAGCCGGCCTCGCCCACCACCGTCGGCAAGGAACTCGCCAACGTCGTCTACCGCCTGCGCCGCGCGTGGGACGCCATCGGCGCCGTGGAATTGCTCGGCAAGATCAACGGCGCGGTCGGCAATTACAACGCGCATCTTGCAGCTTATCCCGGGTTCGACTGGGCCGATTTCGCGCAGCGCTTCGTGTCTGAGCTGGGATTGCAATTCAATCCCTACACCATCCAGATCGAGCCGCACGACGCCATGGCCGAGCTTTTCGACGCCATCGCGCGCACCAACACCGTCCTCATCGACCTCGACCGCGATGTGTGGGGCTATATCTCGCAGGGCTACTTCAAGCAGAAAACGAAAGCGGGCGAAGTGGGCTCGTCGACCATGCCGCACAAGGTCAACCCCATCGATTTCGAAAACAGCGAAGGCAACCTGGGGTTGGCCAACGCGGTGTTGCGCCATCTGTCCGAGAAGCTGCCGATCTCGCGCTGGCAGCGCGACCTCACCGATTCCACCGTGCTCCGCAACATGGGTGTGGGTTTCGGCTACAGCTTGCTGGCCTACGAATCCTGTCTCAAGGGGCTGGGCAAGCTCGAAGCCAACCCGGCGGCGCTCGCGGCGGATCTCGACGCCAACTGGGACGTGCTCGCCGAGCCGATCCAGACCGTGATGCGCCGCTACGGCGTCGCCAATCCGTACGAACAGCTGAAGGACCTCACGCGCGGCAAGGGCGGCATCACACGGGAATCGCTGCACGCCTTCATCGACGGCCTCTCGATTCCCGACGCCGAGAAGACCCGCTTGAAATCGATGACGCCGGCGTCATATACCGGCATGGCGGCGGAACTCGCGCGCCAGATTTGAGTGGAGTCCCTGCATGTCTGAACACGCCCTCGACGTCGGCCTCGCCGACTTCAACCAGCACGTTCTTGAAGAATCGAAACATCGTCCGGTGGTGGTCGATTTCTGGGCGCCGTGGTGCGGCCCGTGCAAATCGCTGAAACCCGTCCTCGAAAAACTCGCGGCCGAATACGGCGGCAAGTTCCTGCTCGCCAAGATCAATTCCGACGAAAACCAGGAACTCGCCGCACGCTACGCCGTGCGCGGCATTCCCAGCGTGAAGGCGTTCGTGAACGGGCAGCTGGTCGACGAATTCTCCGGCGCGCTGCCCGAAGGCGAGGTGCGTGCCTTTCTCGACCGTCTCATTCCCAGCCCGGCCGACGAACTGCGCGCGCAGGCGATGGACGCCCGCGGGGCAGGCGACGCTGCCGGCGCGTTGAGGCTGCTGGCCGAGGCATCGAAGCTCGATCCGCAGAACGTGGGGGTCAGGCTGGACGCTGCCGAGATCATGCTCGACCTGGGCGAGACGGACGAGGCCACACGCCTCGTCGGCAGCGTGCCCGACGATGCCGATGCGCGCGTGCCGCAGCTGAAGGCACGACTGCAGTTTGCCGGTGCCAAGGATGCGGACGAAACTGCATTGCGCGCGCGGGTGGACGCCGACGGCAACGATCTCGACGCACGGCTCAAACTCGCCAATCTCCTGGTCGCTGCGGGCAACTACGAAGCCGGCATGGAGCAGCTGCTGGAAATCGTGCGGCGCGACCGCGCCTTTGGCGACGACATCGGCCGCAAGACCCTGCTGTCGGTGTTCAACCTCCTGGGTGGCGGCGAACTGGTGAGCCGCTACCGGCGCCTGCTGGCCAGTGCGCTGAACTGATCAATCCCCGGCGTAGCGCGAGACTGCCGCGATTTCCGCGTCGCTGAGCCGCGCTACCGCCTGCGCCATCTTTGCGGCCCGATCTTCCCGAATCCTGCCGGCGCGGTAGTCGCGCAGCTTTTGCTGCATTTCCGCGGGCGCAATGCCGCGCAGTGCCGGATTGCCGGCCAAACCCTGACCCAGTTCGCCGTGACACTGCGCGCAATGCGCCGTGTACACATCCAGACCGTAGGGCCGCGCCTCGGGCGGCAGCGCATCGAGCACGTCGGCGGGGTTGGGCAGCGTCGCGTTGGCGGCCTGGGGGGCGGGGCCGGGGGAATCGCGCTCGCCGCAGGCGGCCAGCAGGGCGCAGACGATTAGGACGGACATGTGTGGGATGGGGTGCATCACAACCTTTGAGAAAAATTAAATAACGGCATGCGCACTTGCTGCCGCGATGCCGTCACCATGCGATTGCTGCGGAGTGCATTCATGGCAGCGCGACGTAGCGCACTTCGACGATCTCCACCTCGCGCCGCCCCTCCGGAGTCAGCACGACGACGGTGTCGCCTTCGCGCGCCTTCAAGAGCGCGCGCGCCATCGGCGAAATCCAGGCGATGCGTCCGCGCGCGGCGTCGGCCTCGTCCACGCCCACGATGGCATAGGTCGATTCGCTGCCGTCAGTGTCCGCCACGGTGACGGTGGCGCCGAAGAAGACCTGGTCGGTGTCCTCGCGCGTGGCGGGGTCGACGACCTCGGCGTGTTCCAGCCGTTTCGACAAGAAACGGATGCGGCGGTCCACCTCGCGCAGGCGCTTCTTGCCGTAGAGATAGTCGCCATTTTCCGAGCGGTCGCCGTTGCTCGCCGCCCAGGCGATGGTCTCCACCAGCTTCGGGCGCTCCACTTTCCACAGCTGGTTGAATTCGGCCTCCAGCTTCGCGTAGCCGGCGGGCGTCAGGTAGTTCTTGCTGCCGGCGGGCAGCGCGGGCGCGCCGGTGTCGCCTTCATCATCGTCGGCTGCGTCGGATTCCTTTACGAATGCCTTGTTCATTGATTCAGCGTCCCAGCAGCCAGGCGATCAGCGACAGCAGCAGCGAGCCGAGCGCCACACTGGCGAAGGGGAAGTAAAATAAGCCGCGCTTGTGCCGGACGCGCACGTCGCCGGGCAGCCGGCCCCAGCCCAGACGGTTGAGCCAGGGGGTGAGCAGGCCCAGTACCAGGAGTGCCGCAAAAAGCGTGATCAGCCATTTCAACATGCCCCGATTCTAGCCGATGGACGAAGCCCTGCCGCCGCAATTCGAACGCACCCGCATCCTGCTGGATGCGGGCGAACAGGCGAAGCTCGCGCGCGCCCACGTGCTCGTCGCCGGGCTGGGCGGCGTCGGCTCCTACTGCGCTGAGGCGCTCGCGCGCGCAGGCGTCGGCCGGCTCACGATCATCGACCACGACGTGGTCGCGCAGTCCAACATCAACCGCCAGCTGCCCGCGCTGCTGTCCACCGTGGGCCAACCCAAGGCCGAGGTCATGGCCGCGCGCATCCGCGACATCAATCCTGAGTGCAAGCTGGTCGTGCGGCGCGAATTCCTCGTTCCCGAGACCGTCGCCGACGCGGTTCCGGCGGATGTCGACTACGTCATCGACTGCATCGATTCGCTCAACTGCAAGGTCGCGCTCGTCGCCACCAGCGTCGAGCGCGGCCTCAACGTTGCCTCCAGCATGGGTGCTGGCAACAAGCTCGACCCTGCGCGTATCAAGCTCGCCGACATCTCCAGAACCAGCGTGTGCCCGCTGGCGGCGGTGATGCGCAAGCGGCTCAGGAAACGCGGCATCGCCAAGGGCGTGCTCACCGTGTTCTCCGACGAAGCCGGCCGCGCCCCGTTGCCGCCGCAGCCGGTCGAAGGCCGCGGCCGCGCACGCGCAGTCAACGGCACCATCAGCTACATGCCGCCGCTGTTCGGTTTGATGCTGGCCGGCGCGGTGGTGCAGCGGCTCATCGAACAAACGTAAAGTTTTACGGCAGGGACGCGCGTCGCACGCGCCTGTGCCAAGCTGAATCCTTTCAATGCGAGGAGACGGCGATGGGAGTGCTGGACAGCGTGATGGGGGCCCTGGGGGGCGCAGGCGGCAACGGCGGCGGCAATGCCATGCTCGACGTGGTAATGCAGATGCTCTCGAACAAAGGTCAGAACGGCGGGCTCGCAGGCCTGGTGCAGGCTTTCCAGCAGCACGGGCTGGGCGAGCAGATGAGTTCGTGGATCGGCACCGGCCAGAATCTCCCTGTCTCTCCCGATCAGATCAAGGCCGTGCTCGGCGGCGGCCAGCTTGGCCAGATTGCCGGTCAGCTCGGCATGAACGAAACCCAGGCCGCCGGTGGCCTGGCCGACCTCTTGCCGCAGGTGATCGACAAGCTCACGCCGAATGGACAGTTGCCGCAGGGCAACGACCTGATGGCGCAGGGGCTGGACTTGTTGAAGGGGAAACTGTTCGGCTGAGGACGATCTGAGCCGTCCCGGGCACGAAACTGCCACGGTCACCGGTTCGCGGTCGCTTGTCTAATATGGACCTATCCCAGTGACCAAGGAATAACGCCATGGATTACACCGTCAACTTGCTCATGAGCCAGTTCGTCACGCATGACGTGAAGCGCTTCATCGTCAGCAAACCCGAGGGTTTTTCTTATGCGCCGGGGCAGGGGGTCGAACTGGCGATCGACCTGCCTGATCTGCGTGCGCAGGGGCGGCCGTTCACCCCCACCGGGCTGGCCGCCGACCAGGTGCTGGAATTCACCATCAAGGCCTATGCGGCCCACGCCGGGGTGACGCAGGCGCTGCATAAGCTTGCGCCCGGTGCGCAGCTGTTGATGTCCGAACCCTTCGGCACCATCAGCTATCAGGGGCCGGGCGTGTTCATCGCCGGCGGCGCGGGCATCACGCCTTTTCTGGCGATTCTGCGCGATCTGGCGCAGCGGGGAGAACTGGGCGGGCAGACGCTGATTTTTTCCAACAAGGCCCCGCGCGACGTGATCTGCGAAAAGGAATTGCGACACCTGCTGGGGGAGCGCTGCCTGCTGCTTTGCACCGGGGCCGAGGCGCCCGGATACCTGCATCGCCGGGTCGATCGTGCCTTCCTGGAAGAGACGATCCGGGACTTCGATCAGCGCTTTTACGTCTGCGGCCCGCCGCCTTTCATGGACGCGGTCAATGGCGCCCTGACGGCGCTGGGCGCGCGTGCGGAAAGTCTGGTGTTCGAACGCTGAGGCGAACGGCTTCGGCCGCGCAAGCGCGCTCCCCTGCTCATTGCGCCGCGTCGTCGATCTGTTTCTTCTGGGCGTCTGCCGCGTCCAGCACCTGGCCCTCGACGGCGCGCGCCTTTTCCACTGCCTGGATCTGCGTCTCGAACACGGGCTTGGGCGGGGGTGCCTCGGTTTGCGGTTGCGGCGGCGCATTGCGGTCGCAGGCGGCGAGGGCGAACACGAGGGGAATGAGTAGGCGTTTCATGGCTGGTCCTCCAATAAGCCGGTGGGCAGGCCGTCGATGCTGACCCGGTTCTTTTCGCGCCAGTAGTCCAGCAGCCCGAGCGGGCCTTTTTTCTCGGCCCAGCGTGCCAGCGTGTCGCGTTCGCCGCGATACGTGAACAGCGGGACGGCGTAGCCGCACGAGGTCTGTACGGATTCGATGTCGAGCACGATGAGCTGGCGCTCGCCCGGCAGCGCCGGGAAGTGCGCGCGCAGCGCGGGCCAGTCGGCGTCCTGCCGGCGCACGGCGCGGCCGCGTCCATAGAGGCGCAGGATGAGCGGGTCGGCGTCGAAGCTCGTCCACATGAGCGTCAGGCGGCCGTCGTGCTTCAGGTGCGCAGCGGTTTCGTTGCCGCTGCCGGTGAGGTCAAGATAAGCGACGCGGCGCGGCGTGAGCACGCGCAGGCTGTCCATGCCCTTGGGCGAGAGGTTGATGCGGCTGTCGGCGGTGCCGCTCGCGGTGAAAAAGATTTTCTGCGCGGCGATGAAATCGCGGTGCCTGTCTTCGAGTGCGGGGTAGAAGCGCGCCATGCCGGTTGGGCCCTGGGTCAGTTCATGTGCTTCTTGAGGATTTCGACGAGGATGCGCAGGCGGGTGGCCGGGTCGTTCATTTCGAGCAGGTTCTGCCGGATCGAGAGCGAGAGCGGCAGGACCTCGGACAAACGGTAGCCGACCCAGACCGCATCGTCGAAGGCGTGCGGCGGCGGAAAACGCGCGTCACCGTACTCGCCGACGATGTGTTCGAGCACTTCGGCGGCGAGTTCGTATTCCTCGGGAATCGCGGTGGGTGCCTCGATGCTCACCGACTCGACCTGGCCGATCAGCAGGCCGCTGGCTTCGGTATGCGTGCTGCGGATGACGAAGCGGTCGAGGCCTTCGGTTTCGATATGGAAAATGCCGGTCTGCGGCATGTCCCATTCGACGATGCGCACGCGGGTGCCGACGGCATAGGGGACGGCGGGCGCGCCGACTTCCTTGCCTTCGCGGATGGCGCAGATGCCAAAAGGGGTGTCGTCGGCGATGGCGCGCTTGACCATGTCGAGATAGCGCTGTTCGAAGACGCGCAAGGGCAGGCGGCCACCGGGAAAGACGAGGGTGCCCAGCGGAAACAGCGGCAGCGCGGCGGGCACGTCAGCGGTCCTCGCCCCAGCGCGCCATCAGCGCGTGCTGGATGCCGAGCTGGTCGAGGATGCGCGCGACGACGAAATCGACCAGCGCCTCGACCGAGGCCGGATGATGGTAGAAGCCGGGGTTGGCCGGCAGGATCACCGCGTTCATGCGTGCAAGCGCCAGCATGTTTTCCAGGTGCAGGGTCGAGAAGGGGGTTTCGCGCGGCACCAGGATCAGTTTCCTGTGTTCCTTCAGCATCACGTCGGCGGCGCGCTCGATGAGATTGTCCGACAGCCCGTGCGCGATGGCGGCAAGCGTGCCCATCGAACACGGGCACACCACCATGGCGTCGGCGGGGTTGGAGCCGGAGGCGACCGGCGCGTTCCAGTCCTCGCGGCCGAACACGCGCAACTGGCCGTCGCGTGCGTTAAGGCCGTCGGCGAGCTGGCGCTCGAGATCGCCGGCGCGGGCCGGCAGCGCAACGCCGAGTTCCTGCTTGGCGACAAGGTGGGCCGCCTGCGAAACGAGCAGATTGACCTCGAGATCGGCTGCGATCAGGCATTCCAGCAGGCGCAGGCCGTAGGCCATGCCGGACGCGCCCGAGAGCGCGAGGGTGACGGAGTTCAGGGGAGAGAGCATGGCGCGGATTGTCGCCTGCCGGACACGGGCGCGGCAAGCGCCGGATTTTGCAGGAGACGGGCGACAATCGCGCCATTGGCCGCGCCGAAGATGAGCGCGGCGGCGGCGAATACCGGCAGCAGCTTGACCAGCGCCACGCCCGGCAGCAGCCACGCGCCAGCCAGCAGCAGCTGGCCGGCGATAGGGGCGAAGGCGGCCAGTACCGAGAGACTCACCGGGCCGAAGTGGCGTGCCGGCAGGTGGCGTGCCGCGGCGAGCATGGCGAGGCTGGCGCCGGCGCCGGCCGCGGACAGCCAGAAGCCGGGCGCGAACAGCGTGCCGAGCAGCAGGCCGCCAGCAAGCACTCGCAGCGCCGACACCCAGGCGGCCGCACGCCAGCCGTGTTGCAGCAGCACCAGCAGGACGACGATATTGGCCAGCCCCGGCTTGACGCCGGGCACCGGGCTGGGAATCGCCGCTTCGGCCAGTGTGAGGCCGAGCGCCAGCGCGGCGAGCCGGGCGATGCGGCGGTCGTCGGCGGTGACGGCGAGTTCAATAACCGAGCGTGTCATACGGCGCGTCGCGGCCGGCAAGTTCGAGGCTCACCTGGTTCGGCAGGCACATTGCAACATCGCCGGCGCGGGCGAGCCAGCCCTGCTTCACGCACAACTGGCGCGGCGACGGGTCGCGCGCGATGCGCGCCCGGCCGGGGACGATTTCGATGCGGGTGACGCCGAGCGGGCCGGTGACGGCGAAGGTCTGCGCGTGTGCCAGCGAGGCGGTGCGGACGATTTGGCCGGCGGCGCGGATGATCGCCGTGTCGGCCGCCGTCGAAGGCGCGAACCAGGCATGCCAGGCGAGCGCCGCGACCGTGGCAACGCCGGCGGCGAGCACGCCGAAGTCGCCGGTTTTCAGCATCACGCCAGCTC